>NZ_JAYGHH010000020.1:0-2946 GCF_034931045.1 Nodularia sp. UHCC 0506 | reverse complement strand
GTAATTGGCTTTGACCCCGGAAAATCCGTATTGAATATCCCCGAAGTTGCCGAAAATTTAGACAAACTCAAAATTCCTGATATTGTCCTTTTTGATCGAATTTCTCGCCCAGAGTTTGGCCCTATTGCCGCCAACTTTGATGCAGGAAATACTGAGCAGACAATTGAACTATTCCCCTTTGATGCTCCCATTGGTTACAGAATTAGAGTAGGGGGCTTATTCAGCTTAGGGCCTTCCTTTGGTGTAGATGGTAATTTAATTGTTAGTGATTCAACTTTTCTGAGGATAAATCCTAATACTCGTCCAGCAGACATGATCGATATTGGTGTCATTACCCTAAATTATGGAGCAAATCCAGACCAAGTGTTGCAACAATTAGCAGCAAATTTACCTAATGATATCCAAATTTTCACTCATCAAGGCTTTATTGATTTTGAAAAAGAGTATTGGTCTGTGAGAACACCCATTGGTTTTATACTTAACCTCATGCTGACTATGGCTTCTGTGGTTGGGGTGGTAATTGTTTATCAAATCCTTTACAGCAATATTGCTAATCAATTAATTGCCTACGCAACTTTAAAAGCTATTGGATATGCCAATGGATATCTATTAAATGTAGTTTTTAAACAGGCGTTAATTCTGGCTTTGTTAGGTTATATTCCAGGATTTTTGTTTTCCATAGGCTTATATAGTTTTGCCATGGAAGTAACAAAGTTACCAATCATGATGACTGCTAATAATGCCATAATTGTTTTAGTTTCAGCAGTTTTAATGTGTATAACTTCAGGGTCACTTGCTATTAATAAGCTCCGTTCCGCAGACCCAGCAGATATCTTCTAAATATACCAATTCCATTCAGCTACATTTCTAGGTAATTGGTATTAACTAAAAAACATCGCCAGCTAATACTTGCTATTCAACTCAAATCACATAACTTAGTAATCACAGACACAATTATGAACCTCCAAAACCAAACTCTTTTAATCACTGGTATTGACGAATTTATTGGTTTACGTGCAGCTGAATTAGCTATAGCACAGGGTATGAAAGTTCGGGGATTACAAAGTTCTGCGGATGTAAATAAAACCGCCCAAAGTTTGGGTATTGAGATAATTGTTGGTAGCATTACTGATCCTAAAATTGCCCAAAGAGCTTGTGAAGGTGTAGATATTGTTTTACATACGGCTCAAATGGCTCAAGAAGCTGGTGCAATTAAAGAATTTCGTGAGCTAAATGTTGGCGGTACGGTCAATATGGCTAAAGCTGCTAAAAATGCTGGCGTGAAAACTTTTGTCCATCTTTCTAGTGTGATGGTTTACGGGTTTAATTATGCAGATGGCATTACAGAATCTGGAACTCTTTCTGGTGAAAATAATCCCTACTGTCAAACAAAAATAGAAGCCGAAACAGAACTTTTACCCCTAAATTCTCCCCCTGATTTTGGTGTAATTATTATTCGGGCTGGAGATGTTTACGGGCCAGGTAGTACTTCTTGGATAGTTCGACCAATTTCGATGATGCGTCAAAAATTATTTGCTTATGCCAATGATGGTAAAGGAGTGATGAATCATGTATATATAGATAACTTGATTGATGCTGTATTTCTAGCAATTGAAAAGGAAACATACGGTGAAACTTTTAATATTACCGATGGTCAAGAAACCTCCTGGAAAGAATATTTTCTGCGTTTAGCTGCAATGGAAGGTTTAGCTGCTCCCATGTCTTTACCCAAAGATGAAATGAAGTTATTTCTCAAACTTCGCGCCCAAGGACAAAAACTCTTTCGTAAAAAAGCTGATATCTTACCAGAGTCTGTAGATTTTATGAGTCGTCCTCATGCTTATTCCATTGCTAAAGCCCAAAATTTGTTAGATTATAAACCAAAAATTGATTTAGAAGATGGTTTACGCATAACACAAGCATGGCTCAAAAAAACTGATATCTAAAATGTAGTCAAACAGGTTTTAGATTTTACCTAACAATTGTTTTATATGAGCAACAACCTGCCAAAAGTAAGCATTGGATTGCCTGTATACAATGGATCAAAGTTTATTAAAGCATCTCTCGATTCACTTTTGGCTCAGACTTTTGCAGATTTTGAGTTAATCATCTCAGATAACGCCTCGACAGATAATACTGAAGAAATTTGTCGAGATTATGCTGCTCAAGATAACCGTATTCGTTACTACCGTAATCAGAGTAATCTCGGTTGTTCACATAACTTCAATCGTGTCTTTGATTTGTCTGTGGGCGAATACTTTAAATGGGCAGCTTATGATGATTTACACGCGCCAGATTTTCTGAGCAAATGTGTGGATGTACTTGACAATAATCCGAAAGTGGTATTATGCCATTCTCATGTATCTTTCATAGATGAAAATGGTGATTTTCTGCAAAAATACAATATAAAACTCAACACCGATTCCGAAAACCCTCATAAGCGTTTTCAGCAGTTACTTACTAAGCATCTCTGTTATCAGACTTATGGAGTAATTCGTGCTATTACTCTCAGAAAAATCCCACCTATGGGTAGTTATGGAACGGCGGATGGAATTTTACTGTTAAGAATAGGTTTGCTTGGTCAATTTTATGAGATTCCTGAATACCTATTCTTTGCCAGAAGCCATTCGCAACAATCATTGAGTATGTTCTTTCCAAATTATCATTTGTTGACGAATGATAATTCTCAATCTACGTCTAGCATTTTACCTGATTTCTATGCCTATACAGTTTGGTTTGACTCAGCTAAAAAGGGTAAAATATTATTCCCTCATTGGAGAATAGTTTGGGAATATATGGTTTCTATCTGGCTGTTTGAACTGAGTCTTTATCAGCGCATACGTTGCCATATCAGTATTTATCAGCAGTTGCATGGTACCGAATATTTGTTGTTTAAAGATTTGCTGAAAGCGGTTCAAATAATCTGGCAGCGTTGTTGTAATTATC
>NZ_JAYGHH010000019.1:58424-78918 GCF_034931045.1 Nodularia sp. UHCC 0506 | reverse complement strand
CAACTTGAACATCTTCCCACATATCAAATAAATCCCCTTGTCAATAGGGTTTGAGACGCGCTACCCCTGCTATTTAAAAGAAAGATAAACTATTAGCAATGATCAATACTCTAAACTGGTAATTCCGCAGCATTACGAACATTTTTTAAGGTTAAGTCAGGAGTGGTGCGTTTAATCAAATTAGTTAGGACATTACCAGGACCAATTTCCACAACTTCCTCAATACCTTGTGTTGGTAATTGCAGAGAAATTTCTCGCCAGCGTACCGAACCGGTCATTTGTTGGCTGAGACGCTGTTTGAGTATTTTGGCATCAGTAGATGGCATTGGTTCTACATTAGACATGACTGGTAGAAAAACTGGCTGAAATTCCACTGCATCTAGAATATCTTGAAACTCCGCCGCCGCAGCTGCCATAAAGGGTGAGTGAAATGCCCCAGAGGTTCTTAAGGGGATAGCACGTTTGGCTTTCACTTGGGATATAACTTTTCTGACAGCTTCTGGAGTACCAGAGATGACCACCTGAGCCGGACTGTTATCGTTTGCCAAAACTGCATCTGGTGTCTGAGCTAGAACCGTTTCCAACTGTTCACGGTCAAAATTCATTAAAGCTGCCATCATTCCACCTGCGACACTATCCATAAGTTCTGCCCGACGCTTGACTAGGTGTAGCCCTGCCGACCACTCAAATGCACCTGCAATGTAAAGAGCAATATATTCACCCAAACTGTGACCAGCAACTACATCTGGTTTCTGTCCTCGTTCCCGGAGGATATCAGCCAGGATACTTTCTACCACATAAAGACTTGGCTGTGTGTAGAGCGTCTGTGATAACTTTTCTTCTTCGCTTTGACATAGGTCTGTGACAGACCAACCCAAAATCGCTTCAGCTTGAGCAAATTTATCTTTGGCGCTTGGTATATCTAATAAGTCAATTCCCATTCCCAGCGCTTGAGAACCTTGTCCGGGAAACACCCATGCAGTTTTAGTCATTTGTCGTTAGTCGTTAGTCATTGGTCAAAACAATTCAAAATTCAAAATTATCAATTCAAAATTGCAATCAGTAGGGGCTTGTACCCAGAATTAATCAATTCAAAATAAATCTTCTTCTTAATTTTACATTTTGTTCGCGCAGTGTCTCCGATAGCGCAGCGTGGCGTTAGCCATAGGAGATATTTTGAATTTTGAATTCAAAAAATGGTCATTAGTGATTGGGAAGTTACCGTCTTTTCCCCCTGCTCCCTGCCCCCTGCCCCCCTGCCTCTTATCTTCCCCATTGAAATATGGCTGCGCCCCATGTGAGTCCTGCACCAAAACCTGATGTAGCAATGATGTCGTTCTGTTTGATTTTGCCTTGTCGCACAGCTTCGTCTAGGGCTAGGGGAATAGAGGCGGCAGAAGTATTGCCGTAATTGGCGAGATTGCTAATTACTTTGTTTTCGGGAATATTTAGGCGTTGGGCAACGGAATCAATAATCCGTTGATTTGCTTGATGTAAGATGAGCCAGTCTATTTGGTCAACAGTGAGATTAGCTTGAAATAAGGCTTTATCAATAATTTCTGGGACTTTTTGGACAGCAAAGCGATAAACTTCTTTGCCGTTCATGGTTATGGGTTGATAATGACCTTTAGTAATATTTACGTCTGAGAGTAATTCTTGGGCAGAAGGGGCATAAGCAAGATTGAGGTAGTGGTTTTGCGTACCATCACTTTTTAGAGAAAATCCTAATAAGCGATCGCTTTGATTCCCTTGCAATACTACCGCCCCAGCACCATCACCGAACAAAACACAAGTCCGTCGGTCTTCCCAATCTACCCAACGAGAGAGGATATCTGCCCCAATTAACAGTACATTTTGGTAAACACCTGTTTTGATATATTGGGAAGCTGTAACTAGCCCAAAGACAAAGCCGGAGCAAGCAGCTGTCAAATCAAAGGCTACCGCTTTGGTTGCTCCTAATTGAGCTTGAATTTGACAAGCCGTGCCAAATAAGTCATCGGGGGTGGATGTGGCCAGCAAAATCAAGTCCAGGTCTGTGGCTTTAATTCCGGCAGAGGCGATCGCTTGACTAGCCGCAGTAGTAGCAAGCATACTCAAAGACTCAGATGGTAGTGCCAAACGCCGTTGACGAATTCCGGTTCTGGTAGCAATCCATTCATCTGAAGTTTCCACTAATTGCGTCATCGCCTCGTTAGTGAGGGTATTTTTTGGTACTGCTGAACCACTGCCTGTAATTGCTATGCCTAACTTTTCCACTCCGATTCTCCCCAGCTATAAGCATTTTAGTCATTAGTTATTAGTCATTAGTCCTTTCCTGTTGACCAATGACCTTTTTCCAGCTATTGATCGCTAGTTTTGTGGCTAATATCTAACTGGTTTCCTGTTCTATGATTTCATATTGGGACTGGAGTCTTTGCAGCACCTGATTATCTACAGCTTCTTTTGCCATGCGAATGGCATTAAAAATAGAAGGCGCTTGAGAACTACCATGTCCAATAAAACAAACTCCGGCAACACCTAAAAGCAACGCACCACCATGTTCGGCATGATCCATGCGCTGTTTAACTCGCTTCAGGTTAGGTTTTAAAATTGCTGTGCCGATTTGACCGTGTAATCCTTGGGGTAATTCTTCCCGCAAGATTTGCAGAATCACCTCACCCACTGCCTCGGCAAATTTTAATAACACATTGCCCACAAAGCCATCACAGACAATTACATCAAAGTTACCGGAAAGGACATCACGTCCTTCAGCATTACCAATAAAATTAATTTGGGAATTTTCCCTGAGTAGTTGGTGGGCGCGTAGTGCTACTTCATTACCCTTAGTGTCTTCTTCACCAATATTCAGCAAACCTACGTTTGGTTTGGGAATACCCAATACATATTGGCTATAAGTTGACCCCATGACAGCAAATTGCTCTAAAAATTTAGGGCGGCAGTCTACATTTGCGCCAACATCAAGTATCAGTACTGGTTTACCAGATTTGATTGTGGGAAAAACCGTGCCAATAGCTGGACGGTCAATTCCTGGCAATCTTCCGAGGCGAAGCAAAGCGGCTG
The DNA here is from genome assembly GCF_034931045.1 of Nodularia sp. UHCC 0506. NCBI lineage: Bacteria > Bacillati > Cyanobacteriota > Cyanophyceae > Nostocales > Nodulariaceae > Nodularia > Nodularia sp. UHCC 0506. Next base: position 75,858 of record NZ_JAYGHH010000019.1, on the reverse strand, counting down.
CCATAGCTGCCCCAGAGTGTCCCGCAGAAAACACGGCATCTGCTTGCTGCTGCTTAACTAAATCCATCGCCACATTAATAGAAGCCTTGCGTTTGCGTCTAACTGCATTCAAAGGCTCCTCATCCATTGCGATCGCTTCCTCCGCAGGAACGATCTCTACCCGCTCCAAATTAGTTTTTGGGGGCAAGGCAGATGCAATTTGTTGGGGATCACCAACTAACAGTACTTTTACACCCAATTCTTCACTTGCGCGTAGTGCGCCAGCAACGATTTCACCGGGTGCATGATCCCCTCCCATTGCGTCAATTGCTATCCGTACACCAGTCGATCCCATTGCTTAGAGCTACTAGAAACCTTACAAATTTTACCAGATGGCTTTGCTGAAAAACCGGAAGTTTCTGACTACCGTATTATTCATGTCACTATTGCAACATATTTTAGGAAAAAAAGCATTTATTTGGGGATTGGGGAGAAGAGGGGGAGAATGTTCTCCCCACACTCTGCCTAATTTCTACTGTCCTAAGATCCAATTAACTAAGGTTCGCACACCGTAACCTGTAGCCCCTGGACTGTTGTAGCCGTTTTCTTTATCTGTCCACACTGGGCCAGCAACATCTAAGTGCGCCCAAGGGGTGTCTTTAACAAATTGTTTGAGGAAAAGTGCCGCAGTAATAGAACCACCACCACGAGGCCCGGTGTTTTTCATATCCGCAATCCCGGATTTTAGCCCTTCAAAATATTTTTCTTCCATTGGCATCCGCCACAGTTTTTCTCCAGCGCTTTGGGCAGCTTGTTCTAGTTGGGCGGCTACAGCATCATCAGGAGTAAACAAGCCAGCAATATCATCACCCAAGGCTACAATACAAGCACCTGTGAGGGTGGCTAAATCAACGATCGCATCTACTCCTAATTTATCTGCATACACTAAAGCATCAGCTAGGGTCAAACGTCCTTCAGCGTCGGTGTTATTCACTTCTATTGTTTTGCCATTTGATGCTTTGAGGATGTCGCCAGGGCGCATGGCACGACCGCTAATCATGTTTTCTGTAGCGGCTGAAATGAAGTGAACTTCTACATCTGGCTTAATTTGGGCGATGGCTTTGGCTGCACCCAAGGTAGTACCTGCACCACCCATATCCATTTTCATGGTTTCGATGCCGCTACCAGCGCCTTTAATATTCAATCCGCCGGAATCGAAGGTTAAACCTTTACCAATAATTGCTAGTTTGCGTTTTGGTGTGCCTTCAGGTTTGTAAGTGAGGTGAATGAATTTTGGTGGCAGGTCTGAAGCTTGGGCAACTCCTAAAAAAGCTCCCATACCAAGCTTTTCGCAGTCTTCCCGTTCTAAAATTTGAATTTCAATGCCGTGTTCATTGGCGATCGACTGGGCTGTTGTTGCTAAGGTAATAGATGTCACTTCATTGGGTGGTGCTGCTACCAATTCCCTGGCTAAATTTACTCCAGAAACGATTTGATTGGCGAGGATAATGGCTGCTTCTTGCCCACCTAATCCTAGTAAATCTACTGTTTCAATTTTTCCGCCTTTATCTTCTGGCTCAGACTTAAAGCGAATGTCTTGATAAAGAGCTAATTGTATACCTTCGGCGATCGCCTGAGCAGTTTCCGCAGCCTTGTTATCCCACAATGGCAAACTTAAACCCAGGTTTTTGCTTTTTTGCTTTTTTGCCACCCTAGCCACAGCAGCAGCAGCGCGCCGCAAGGTTTCTAGTTTTAAGGCTTCTGGTTTCCCCAAACCAACTAAAATTATTTTACGGATAGGGCTACCAGCACTGACACGGGTGAAAATGGTGCTGTAGGCTTTGGCTGTAAATTCTTCCTCGGCAATCAGTTCTTTTAAAACGCCGGCAAACTGCTCATCTAATTTTGCCAGTTCACCAGTTAACTCTACTGCATCTTCAAATAATCCAATTGCCAAACTATCGCCTGACCACTCTAGTAGAGGCGTGTTACTAGGTTGAATTTTCATTTTGTGAATTTATCTAAATTTTCCTGCTTTTACCAGTATTACTTAAAATTCTTTTTTCTTTGGTGAAGTCTCTATTAAGCAACGCCATACCCTGTGTAGGGACGACGGATATATTTTCTGTAGAGACGGCGATTTATCGCGTCTCTCCAACCGTCATCATGTATTTGACAGACTACTAGGGTTTATTTGGGAAATTTTTTCACACTGAGCTAATAAAGGACTCGCCAAATCAGGATTTTCTTGGGCAATTTCTTGACATCTAGCTACTAAAGCAATGGCAAAATCAGGGTTAAGTTGTTGTAATAGCTGATCTAAAGGCTGGGGTGATTTGATATTTTCAGCCATTTCTTGCAATGATTCATCACTCAAATTAGCAGCTTTTAATTCTGGTAAAATTTCTTCCCAAGTCTTCTGAGGATAACTGGCGAGGATCATTTGCACTAAAATCTGATCCATAATTGCTTCTTGCGCCAAAGCAGTTTCCAGATATTCTTCACTTTCAGCCTGTAAAGTGGCTAAAGTTTCTGGGGAAGTCAGAGAAGCGGATTCATTTAGCTTGGCTTCATAAAATCGACAAGCTGCATATCCTAAAGAATAGATCATTGTGGCATTGGAACTAGTGGCGATCGCCGCACCGGCAAAAGGCACATTTCGCAGCAAACCTAAACCGCCCAATCTTAAAAGGCGACCACCACCCAAACCCAAGCCAAAAATTCCTAAAACTTCACCCTTGCGGGCGGGATCTTTTAAATCTAAACCATAAACCGCAGCAATTTCATAAATCATTTCTGACTGTAATTTAGTGGTTGCAGCCAAATCAATAGCCAACAACGCCGCCGCTACGCCTGGCAAAATACTACTAGCTAGACCAATCCCCCCGGCTTTTCTGGCTTTATCAACCATAATCCTGTGGGCGATTTGACTGGGTGATTCATCAGGATACTTTTGCTTCAGCTGATTTACAGATGCTTCCGCTTTTTCCAAATCGACACTTTCACTAGGGCTAATTAACCAATTCAGATTTAATAACCCAGTTAGTTTTCTCACAAACCAATTTTCGCTAATGTGATTAACTACATCACCAGTGGTTTGAGTACCTTTTTCAATTAATTTATAGGTTTCCTTTACAGCGACTACTCCCGCCCCAATGGATGTATCTAAAACTATTTTGCCAGCTTCGGCGGCAGTCTGGGTAATTACTTCTCCTACCTTACCCACAGCCTCGCATACAGATTTATGATCTGAATTATCTGATTGGTTTACCTCTATTTCTGGTTTGGATGTCTCTGTCATTGTTAAGCACCATATTAACAGCCTGTTGTTCCATTTGTAACTAATATGGCTGGGGCTGACATCCTCCAGAATGAGCAAATTTCAGATGAATTAATCGCCGATCAGATTTGCATTGGTTGATACATCTAACTCTGTTTTACTTTCTAGATTTTCAGTAATACCTTGGAACAGTTCTATGGACTGAATTAATGCCCTGGGTGTAAAATACTGACCTGCACCACCCTTGACATCTTCGGCGTTCTTTTGTGATAGTGCTTCGTAAATTTCCCCTTTGATATCAATATCTAAACCAATCCAAAGAGTTTTTGAACGATGTTTGAGGATTAGTTAGCCATTAATACTCATCTAACCTTAATTTTTTAGGACTCAAGCGTTACATGACACTTGGTTACTTTTACTGTAAAATGTATGTGCAAATACAGCGAAAAAGAAAACACATGAGCCAAGATCCTTACTATCTGCCACAGTCATTCTATGATTTTGCCTTCATGCCTCGGTTTGATGATAATATTGAACATCTCGCTGAACTTGCAGAACCAGAAGACTGGGACTACAAAAATACTCCTAGTGATAAGCTAAAACCCATATTACATAATTTTATAAAGTATACATACAAAAGAATTGCAGAGGAAAAGAAAGTAGCGGTTTCAGCAAATGAACAATATGCGTGTTGGAATACTGGTCTAATTACTCCTAATCAAGAGCCTATATATATTCTTTTTGAGAAAAATAGGCTAGATAATGCTACTACATATTGGCATTTTTCTAAATTTGTTCGCAGAGGGGAATGGGGACTCAATAACTTCTCATCTTTGCCAGAAATGGCACATTACTTTGAAGACCCTTCTTGTTTGGTTTACAACACTCGTAGAGAATTAAGAGCAAATATTGAACATATAGTTGAGGATAATAAAAATCGTTTTCCATCATCATTTCAAGGAATGCCTAATTATGGGTTACAGAATAATATCAAAGGAGCAGTTGACAGTGCTATAGAGCGTGTTAAAAGAAATTATAAAACTGCTATTCCTCAATACTATGAAGGTAACATTCAGTTGCTTCTTCCTCTTTGTTTAACAGACCCAACTAAAGCAGATTTAGCTCTTGTTCTTGAAAACTTTAATGATTTTTATCGTGCATCAACTTGTTTAACTCTTGATATGGCTTATAATAATGCTCGTCAAATAACACGACCAGATCGTGAATGGTTAAAACCTTAATCATTAACAGTTTGTAATTTATGAGGTTGTTTAGATTTTGGTAAATATTGTACCCCATCCATCTTGAAAACTTGTAAACGGCAATCGTAGTGATAATATCTATTATCTCGTTTTTCGGCAGTGTGTCAGTTGGCTCTAATTGTACCCGTTAAATTAATTGCTTTTTATTTTGATGTTTGATTTATGTATATTTCTCTAGCAGTTTTTAATACTTCAATGCCTACAACTGGACTAAGTAATATCACTATCATCTCATCACATTTATGCCTGACATCGATAGATGTAATTTCATGTTCATGGAGAAAATAATATACTGAAATTACATTGTTGCAAGATAAAGCAGCAAAATATAAAAATTCTTTGCTTTGATGTTGGTAAGCTAGTGTAGAAAACAACATCATTAGGTGAAAATTTAATAACAGATTGTTTTCATTATCTAATGTTTTCTGTATTTCATTAATTAAATCTCTTACTTTATGGAGATTATTAATGTTTATTGTACTATCTGCAATAGATTGAAGAATTTGGGGATACAAAGGATTTGTAACATAAGAAAATTCGTTAGATTTAATGGTTTCTATATACTTTGTAAATCTTTTAATTAACTTGTTAACAGCCGACATATTTTTAAGGTATTTTAAATTTTATAAGTTTTAAAAGTACACATTAGCGCAAAATCAAGCATTTGCAAACATTTCTGTAACATCACTTTACAACGTGTCCCAATTTGCGCGTATCCAGGCTATACCCCTAGTTTATTCATTTGATGTCAAAGGAGGAATTTGTTCAGCAGTTAATGTCACAACTTGGCCATCTTGCCAAATGCTGATTGATTCTCCTAATTTGCGGTGTTTTTCTATAGCTTTAGCAATAGCGAGTTTCACACCTGCATCAATTTGGCTAGATAATTTCTCAGGAATTGGTTTATTTAGAGAAATTGGCTTATTCATTAGTAGTTATTTGACTCCATAGTGGGGGTTGATAAATTATAAACTCTTGATTAAAAGGGCGTTCAGCTATTATCTGCAAAGTTGGATTAGAGTTATCGTAAACAATCCATCTATCGCACAAGGGTAAGTATAATTCAATTAAGTTCTTTCTACCCCGTTCGTAGCGACGGCGAATAGTATCTTCAGGGATGTTGTGACCGCCACTTTCTACCCGTCTGCATACCCGTGCGATGGCTAATTCGGGACTTTGTAACCAAAAGTAAATTAAGTTGATCATATAACCTTTGTCTTTACATTCTCTCAAAAATCGGGCAAAGTTACGAGCCGCTAAAGTTGTTTCAAAGGCAAAATCAGCTTCAGCATTCACCAGAGTTTCTAGTCTTTCTAACATTAATCGTCCCGCTTGTATGGCTACAGATTCCGGGTTAAAAGGAGAAAGTCCGGCGGCTATTTCATCGGCGTTGACGTATTCAAATACTTCGAGGAAGTAGGGAAGAATTTGTAAAGCGGCGGTAGTTTTACCAGAACCGTTTGCACCGCCGATAATGTAAAGATTGGGCATTATTCCCCCTGTGCTTTCGGGTTACGGTGGGTTACGCTGCGCTTTAGCGGAGCCATGCCCCTTGTGCTATACTCACCCTACAAATTGAAGTTGAAAAGTCTAATTGATTACAAGCACAGCACGGCGTAAATAGGCATACTATTTTAGTAAGTTCAAAATACCAAAATACAAGCCTTTTGACTTTTGACTTTTGACTTCCGCCTTCACGGAGGTACTAGCCCTTAGTTTCTAACTCCTGAGATGCTTTGATTTGATGTTCAACAAAATTTTGTTCTCGTAAGATTTTATAGAGATTAATATTGTGTTCTAGTAAACAGGCGTGTCCACTGTCAGGTAATACAGCTAATTTGGGGTTAGGTAAAATATTTACCAAGCGTCTGGCTTCGTTGACTGAGGGTAACAGGCGATCGCTTGCACCAGCAATGAGCAAAACAGCTTGAGTTAGTTGGCGTAACTGCTCTTCAGTCACATTAAATTCCTTCAATAAAGACAATCGCCATGTAACTGTAGCTGGGGGTACAGACTGCATGGTTTTCAGCAGTTCGTGACGCACGTGGCGGGGAATACGTGCTAAGGATGCTAAAAAGGGTAATAACCCTAGTGCGCCCAGATCATAAAAGCATTCTGGAACAAAATAAGTAAATTGGGATGTCCAAGTTAACCAAGGGCGCAGCTGAAAGGCTGATGCTGGATTAATCAGGATAATCCGCTTAAATAACTGTGGTGCTTGGGTCGCTACTTTCATCGCCAAACAACCCCCAAAGGACTCGCCACACAGGTAAACTGGTCGGTGTGAGCTTTTTTCTAATTCGGCATGGATCAAGTCTAAGACGTTGTTGCTTAACACTTCCCAGGTGGTGAGGTCTTGTCTAGGAATCGCTAAACACCGGACATCAAAGCCAACCTCTAAGCCCGCAGTTTGCGATCGCAATAATTCTCCAGTTCCATCTAATCCTGGTAAATACACAAACAAAGGATACTCTAGTTGGACTCGGTTAGGAGTCAGGAAACACGGCTTTAGCTCAACTTTTGGCATTGTAAAATTTAAATTCAACTTTTGGGTTTTATGATAAGATAATATCGTGTGTAGCAAAAGCCACATTGAATAGAACTTAAATAGCTAAGATTAACTCAATTTTAAAAAAGTATTACTTAAACATCCTGTCACAAATAGACGAACCAATTTTAAAATATTCCTGAAAAACTATTTGTGCTGCTGACTATAAACATCCTCTAAAAACTCAACTGCATTATATATATCTGTGACATTATCCCACTCTCTAATAACAACCTTGATCTAGTAAACTGGAAATTTCATCGTGGCAATGTTCCGTTAGTTCAGTCACAACATTTTTGGCTTGTTTGCCGTGATATTTTTTCTGATGTTGTGGTGTAATCCAATAAGGGCGACCAACTAACACAGCCACCCGATTATATATAACCAAGGGATGTAAACCTGGTTGATTAAATAGAGGTTCTGAAGGGTCAAAGAAACTTAACAATCGCAGAGGTAAGCCATAAGTATTGATTTCTTGTAGGGAGGCGATCGCAATTGGTAAAATTACCAAATCTTCTACATTTGATCGCAAAGCTAAATGAGCAAATCCTCTGTGAAATTCACCAACTTCATTGGGCTGGGTAGCTGTTACCATTGGCCGAGTTCCTTCAGGAAAAACACCCACCATCTGCTTTGATTGCAAAATTATCTGCGACTGTTCAAAAAAGCTTTGCTGCCGGCTGGGCTGATCCTCTAAAGGAAAGCATCCCAATTGTCCTGTGACAATCTCCCGCATCAGTGGCACTTGTCCCATATAGTGATGACAAGCAAAGCGAATTGGTCTGGATAGCGCCGACATTAAAATCAGTGCATCCATAAAGCTACGATGATTACTGACTACTAAAACACTACCATCCCTGGGAATGCGATTTTCGTGATAGCGGAAAATTTGCGTTGATAACGCCGCCAGGAAATAGCGAGAAATATCCAGGGGACTATTTGGACTCATGGGTAATTAATATATTTTTTCCAAAAACGTCGCCGATGATCTTGACTTAATTTTTACATTTCTGTATTGATACTAAGGCAGTCTGAAGGCAGAAAAAATTTATCCATAAAGGTAGCTATACTTGCGAAATTTAAAGTACTGTATTCACAGTTACAATTAATATAATAGCAATCATTACAAATGGTTATCAGTAGATTAATTATGTCTTGTGAGTGTATGCTACCCACATTTATACACATCAATAAAAAATTCTTGTTATCAGAAATTTGCTAATATTAAGTTATGGTTTGTCAAACAAGTAGTAATATTATATGATTGCGTGGATTTACCCGTAAAAGTAAAATAGCAAAAGTTTTAATAATTTATTTTTTTATTTTGTATGGATTTAATGGAAAAAACAGAAAAAAGATTTGCATTGACAACACCCCTATATTATGTAAATGATGTTCCCCACGTGGGCAGTGCTTACACCACAATGGCAGCAGACGTGGTGGCAAGGTTTCACAGGCTGTTAGGGCATCAAGTATTACTGATTACAGGTACAGATGAACACGGGCAGAAAATTCAGCGTTCAGCAGAGAGTTTAGGGAAACCGCCACAAGAATTTTGTGATGAAATCGTGCCTAGCTTTATCAGCTTATGGCAGTTATTAAATATTCAGTATGATCGTTTTAGTCGAACTACCGCAAATCGTCATGAAGCCATCGTCAAGGAGTTCTTCTTGCGAGTCTGGGAGAAAGGCGACATCTACCAAGGAAAACAAAAAGGTTGGTACTGCGTATCTTGTGAGGAATTTAAGGAAGAACGGGAACTATTAGAGGGAAAGCGCTGCCCTATTCATACTAACAAAGAAGTTGAGTGGCGGGACGAACAAAACTACTTTTTCAGTCTATCTAAATACCAAACTCAACTTGAAGAGTTTTACCAGTCTCGACCAGATTTTATTCAACCAGAAAGTCGTCGAAATGAAGTCTTGAGCTTTGTCAGGCAGGGGTTACAGGACTTTTCCATTTCGCGGGTAAATCTAGACTGGGGTTTCCCTGTACCAGTTGACCCCCAGCATACCCTTTATGTCTGGTTTGACGCTTTGCTGGCTTATGTCACCGCATTACTAGAACCAGATGCAGAACCAACCTTAGCCAACGCCTTAGAAACTTGGTGGCCAATTAACCTACATCTAATTGGTAAAGATATCCTCCGATTCCATGCAGTTTACTGGCCAGCTATGCTGATGTCGGCTGGTTTACCCTTACCAGATCAAGTGTTTGGGCATGGTTTTTTGACTAAAGATGGTCAAAAAATGGGTAAGTCTCTGGGTAACACCCTCGATCCCATAGGGCTAGTTCAAAGTTATGGTAGTGATGCCGTTCGTTATTACTTCCTTAAGGAAATCGAATTTGGCAAAGATGGCGATTTTAATGAAGTTAGATTCATAAATGTTTTGAATGCAGATTTGGCCAATGACTTAGGTAATTTGCTAAATCGCACCTTAAACATGGTGAAGAAGTACTGTACTGGAAATGGATTAACAATTGCAAATGAAGCTATTAATGACAAAAATCCGTTGAAAGCGATTGGTTTACGTCTAGGGGAAGAGGTAAAACAAGCCTATGACACACTAGCTTTCAACCAAGCCTGCGAAGCTACCCTTTTACTAGTGCGAACCAGTAATAAGTTCATTGATGATCAAGCCCCTTGGTCATTATATAAACAAGGCAAGCAACAGGAAGTTGAAACAGTCCTGTACGCAGTTCTAGAATCTGTTAGACTAGCGGCTTATCTTCTTTCCCCAGTAATTCCGAATATCAGCAACGCTATTTATCAGCAACTGGGTTTTGGAATTGACTTTAATGATCAAATAAAAACTTCAATGCTTGCCCCTTTTTCGACCCATGCCCAATGGGGGGTACTCACCAGTGAACAATCGTTGGGTAAACCACAACCCGTTTTTAAGCGCATAGAAATTCCCAAAAACGATTAGTTTTTTTAATTTTTCATCATTTTTCGATTCTGTTCAATTTCTTAATTTTCTCAAAAAACTGATCGGGGCTGAATTTATTAGCTCCGAAACCTTATCATAAACCGTTCTAGCATAACATCTCAGTAAATTCGTATCAAATATAACAAGCATAATAATGAGGTATGACAACAATGTTGAATAATTTGGAAAGCGATTCAATTTTTACACCGGAACAAGTGTTAGAGAATCGAGGTCGTGTAGCTATATTCATTGATGGTTCCAACCTGTTTTATGCAGCACTACAACTAGGAATCGAAATTGACTACACGAAGCTACTATGCCGATTAACTGGCGGTTCTAGACTATTACGGGCTTTCTTTTACACTGGTGTAGACCGCACAAACGAAAAGCAACAAGGGTTTCTGTTATGGATGCGTCGCAATGGCTATAGAGTTATTGCTAAGGATTTAGTACAGTTACCTGATGGCTCAAAGAAAGCCAACCTGGATGTAGAAATTGCCGTAGATATGATGGCGTTGGTTGATTCTTATGATACCGCAGTTTTAGTCAGTGGTGATGGGGATTTAGCCTATGCAGTCAATTCAGTCAGCTATCGTGGCGTGCGCGTAGAGGTTGTAAGCTTGCGCTCAATGACTAGTGATAGTTTAATCAATGTGAGCGATCGCTATATTGATTTAGAAGCCATCAAAGAAGATATCCAAAAAAATCCCCGCCAAAGTTATCCATATCGACCTTTATCCAGTATGGGCTTTTTGGAAGATATCCGAGAGGCTGATCAAGAGTTAGAAATCCAAGACTAATGAATTATCAAAAAGTTAGGCAGAAAAAGAGAGTATATTATGCTGAAAAAGGGCAAAATCTACAAGGTTTATCCCAATTATTGGCATCAATATCTTTCAATTTTTTACAATTAAAAGCAAATTTGTTTTACCTGCCTTTAACTTTTTTATTGCTACTGGGATTAGTGGCTTGTGGGGGTAAATCCCCCACGGTTTCACAATCAGATGATGCAGATTTATCTCCCCAAGAAAGCAATTTAACCTTTTTTGATGTCACTTTAGAACAAGCCGATGAAGTAGGAAGGCCACTTTGGAAAGTGCGTTCTAAAAGGGCAATGTACACCAAAGAAAAACAAATTGGTGAGGCAGAAAATCCCGTTGGTGAATTATACCAAGATGGCAAACCTGTTTACAAAATACAAGCAGATAAAGCAGATATTGAACAGGATGGTCAGAGACTATTTCTCAAGGGCAAAATCCTGGCTACAGATCCTGTGAATGGTATTGTATTGCAAGGTAATGAATTAGAATGGTTGCCTCAAGAAGATTTATTAATTGTCCGTAACCAAATAAATGGTACTCATAAACAATTACAAGCAGTAGCGCAAGAAGCACGAGTTAAAACCCGCGAACAGCGCATAGAATTTTCTGGTGGGGTAATAGCCAACTCCGTTGATCCCCAAATGCAAATGCGAACTGAGCATTTAACTTGGCAAATTAAAGAAGAAATATTAATGAGCGATCGCCCCATACAAATTGACCGTTATAAAAATAATAAAATTACTGACCGTGGTCAGGGAGATGCTGCCAAAGTCAACTTAAACACTAAAATTGCTACTATTCAAAAAAATGCCCAGTTAAATTTAGTAGACCCACCCACGCAAATAGCTAGTGACTCTATGACCTGGGATATGAATGCAGAAACTGTAAAGACAAATTCCCCCATTACTGTTGTTCAGCGTGCCGAAAACGTAACTGTAACCGCCAACCGAGGCGCAATGAACATACAGCAAAAAATTGTCAATTTAGCAGGTAATGTCACCGCTATAGGTCAACGTCGTCAGTCCCTGAAATCTAATCAACTAAGTTGGTATCTGGACAAAAAATTATTAGAAGCGCAGGGAAATGTGATTTATCGTCAAGTTGACCCACCGATAAATTTTACAGGTGAAACAGCCATTGGTAATCTGCAAACAGAAGACATTGTAGTTAAAAGCGGTAAATCTGGACGCAGAGTAGTTACGGAAATTATTCCTAAAGATGCAGGGATCAGGAATTAGCAAGAAGCAAGAAGCAAGAAGCAGGGGTGTAGAGTGCAGGGGTAATGAGTTAGCAAAGTATCAGGAATTAAATGGGATTCCTAAATTACGAACTACGAATTACGTTAGCGAAGCTCCTCTGAAAGAGGCATTACGAATTACGAATTACGAATTACGAATTAATCTTCTTGCCTAACAAAATTTCGTTACGACTAGCTGCACCTAATTCCGGTGAAAAATATTTAGGAGAATGAGGAGTAATGCTAGGAGGAATATTGGGCGCTACTTCTAACTTTTTGAGCAGAGCTTGTAATAGCTTATCTTGATTAGCGCGGAAAGCTGGGATTTGGGGACCACGATTAATAATAGCAAACCAAACCAAACCGCGATCGCGTGTGGGGATGACTCCAGCCAAAGCACTCACCTCTCGCAAAGTCCCAGTTTTCATCACAGTTGCGTAAGGCATATTTCTATATTGCATTGTGCCGCGACGGTCAAATCCAGAAGTAGGAAACAAGTCAGCCACATTAATTTTATGGGTGTTTGCTTCTCGTTGAATTGCCATTAACATGGCACAAGCTGCTCTGGGAGAAATGCGATTATCTACTCCTAAACCTGAACCATTAATTAACTGAATTTCTGCCTCTGGTACGCCAGCAAATTTAGCAGCTTGCGATTGCATGACAGCAGCGCCTCCTACCGATGTCGCCAACATCTCTGCCATTGAGTTGTTACTGTAAACGTTCATTTCCTTAATTAATTGCTGCAAAGGTAAAGAACGACGACGCACTAGTAGGGTTCCTTGGGGGTTTGGCTGGGTTGCTAATTTCACAGTACCCGCAATCACAACTTGAGGTTTAGGTGTCCCCTTCGGCATGATTGAATGTATATAATTTGCTGGACGAGTCCAAGTTGTATGATTCAGTGCTTGCTTGAGCATTTGCCCAGCTAATGTAGGATTTGGCTCAAAATTCATCGCGAAATTGCCACTGATGAGCAGATTTCCCTTTACCTGCTTGATCCCCATTTTATTCAGTGTATTACCCAGTGCGATCGCATCTTCCCAAACAAACATCGGATCGCCACCACCGGTAATCACCAAATCACCTTGCAAGACCCCGTTAACTATTGGCCCTGTAGTGCTGACTAAAGTTTCAAATTGATGGTCTGGCCCCCAAGTTTTCAAAGCCACAAGAGAAGTAGCAATCTTGGTTAAAGAAGCAGCAGGCAGAGGTGTTGTACCTTGATGATTTGCCATCAACATCGGCCCTGACTGCATCCAAATTCCTTGACTCTCGGCTAAGTTTTCTGCCACCAGCTTTGAAGAAATCATTTCTTGCAAATATTGCTGGACTGTAGTGGAACCAGCAGGATTTGGGTCAGGTGCCAGAACCAAGCCAGGGCTACTTTGCCAAGCTAATGCTTGTAATGCTTCTGTAGGTTTAATTTGTACCCCAGCCATTTCCAGCCATACAGAAACTAAACCTGAACCCAATAATTCCAGCATACTTTCTTCCTTTGAATTGTTTCCTGTGCTAATATACAAGCTTTTTGAGGATAATCAGCAGGATGCGTTTCACGGTACAAGAACTCACCATCCCTTCGTTGAAATTTACTTCCTTTCTGGATGTGCCTTTTCTTCAATAGAAGTAGTACCCATCTGATTAATTAATGCAATCATTTGATACAAACGACCCAAATCACGTTGGTTAAAGTACAAAACCAAACGGGGTAGTTCCGCAGTTTCATCTTGGTTTTCTTGGGGCAGAGCCTGACTTTTGGCAATTTTCCCCTTCACCAGAATATCGCTAAAATTAGCATTTAAATTGTCTATCGCAGCATCTGATAAATCGGCGGATAGACGAATCACCAACTGCTCACCTACATAACGGCTAGAGTGATAAACTTGATAAAAACCAGTAATAGCCTTACAAGCTACTTCCAGGTTATCTGTCACGGTGTAAAGGCTAGGGTCTTCAGGACTCACAAGACCTTTCTGCACCAGCTGTTGATTAATATATTCGCTCCAAGACCGCCAGTAATCGCCACCTGGATGATCAATTAAAACTACAGGCACAGGGCCAAATTTACCCGTCTGGCTCAATGTCATACATTCAAAAGCTTCATCTTGAGTGCCAAAACCTCCGGGAAATAAGGCCACAGCGTCACTTTCTTTAAGGAGAAACAGTTTGCGGGTGAAAAAATATTTAAAATGAATCAGCTTCGGATCACCCTCAATAAATGGGTTCGCTTGCTGTTCAAAGGGTAGCTGAATATTTAAACCAAAGGAATTATCTCGTCCAGCACCTTCGTGACCAGCTTGCATGATACCGCCGCCACCACCTGTCATGACCATGAATCCTAACTGACAAACAGCGCGAGCAAATTCAAGGGCGATCTGATATTCTGGTGTTTCTGGCGATAAACGTGCAGAACCAAAGATAGTTACTTTGCGGATGTGTCGATAGTCATAAAATAACTGGAAACCTCGCTCCATATCTGCTAAAGCAGCAGACAATATTTTCCAGTCAAGACGTTCAATTTCACTCTCAGCTAAACGCACTATAGTAGCCAGTGCCTGCTGAATTAGTTGCTGATTTTTTAAAGTTGGTAAACGATCAAATAGTTCAGCGATATCCGCCTGAAGAGTCTCTAATGTGTCAAAAGACGCAGATGAGGTCATGAGAACTGTTACCACAATGGCATTACATTTTACCTGATTTTGGAATCCAGTTTACAACCACTTGACGCAGTGGTTATTTGAAACTCCATAGTTCTTGACTCTTAACATATTAAAGACTATTCATAATTTTTTAACGTGTGGCGAAAGTCCTCACTTTCAATGTATTTATCAGCCCGTGATTACAGAAGCCCCTAGTTCAGCCGTAGGCAACTAGGAGTAGTTCACCATGAAAAAGTACCTTTGGTTGAAAATTTACCAAGGCACTGGGTAATAGAAAAGATGAGATAGATGGTATGGAATTTTCTTAGCCCATAGCATAGGCTAGGCCAACAAAAAATCAAACAGGAGTTTCACACTGTTTACCACAATAAAAAGTTTTTTTGAGACGCGAGTTTTCGCGCCTCGCAAACTTCTTAACAAAGATTTACCTAAATCTAAAGTAAATGGCAGACTCAAAAGGATGGTGTTACCAATTGAGTTTCAAAGATATTTTTCCAAAGTCTGAGCTAATGTAGTTTTGGGTACTGCACCGACTACCATATCAACCTTCTGCCCATCTTTAAAAATCATTAAAGTGGGAATGCTGCGAATCCCATACTGACTAGCGACATTAGGATTCTCATCAGTATTGACTTTCACAACTTTTATTTGACCTTCATACTGGCCTGCTATTTCCTCGACAACAGGAGCTACCATGCGGCAAGGACCGCACCAAGGTGCCCAGAAGTCAACTAAAACTGGTACATCGCTTTCGAGTACTTCTTGCTTAAAACTAGAATCCGTAACTTGTTCGGCTGCTGACATGCCTAAAAACCTTTGCCAATTATATTTCTGAGTTTGGTGAAAATTCTACCATAGCAAAAACAGTACCTTAGAAGTCAAAAATGTACATTTGCAACGAAGTTAAAGAAATTATGGACAAACATAAGGAACCGCCCAGACAATAGTCCGGGCGGAGTGTGGTGTGAGGAGTGAACGGAAACATGCGTCTCCGCTATCTCTATTGTATGCGACATATTGAATTTTTCCAGAGATTGTTTAAGAGTCTGGAAAAAATTTTTTTACAAGAATTTGAGTTGAGGACTGGGGAATAGTAAAAAATTTATTTCTTATTAGTGATCCCCTTGTCCATATTCCTCACTTTCTTTATTTACCCATGCCTAATTGTTGGGCTTTTTGGTATACTTTACCTTCAGTTAGTAGGGAAGGAGCAATTACTACTTCCACTTGCTGCATTTCTTTAATGTTTTTGGCTCCTAATGTCCCCATGCTGGTCTTTAAGGCTCCCACAAGGTTATGAGTACCATCATCCAGTCCGGCGGGACCGATAAGTATTTGCTCTAGACTGCCAGTTGTACCAACGCTAATGCGGGTTCCACGGGGCAGGACTGGGCTAGGAGTTGCCATTCCCCAATGATAGCCTCTGCCTGGAGCTTCAGCAGCTCTGGCAAAGGGAGAACCAATCATCACACCATCGGCACCACAGGCAATGCACTTGCAAATGTCGCCACCAGTGATTAAACCACCATCGGCAATGATGGGAATATAGTTACCAGTTTCCTGATAATAATCATCTCTGGCTGCGGCACAATCCGCGATCGCAGTTGCTTGTGGTATGCCCACACCCAAAACACCACGAGAGGTACAAGCCGCACCAGGGCCAATTCCCACTAATACCGCAGCTGCCCCAGCTTTTAACAAATTCAACGTCACTTCATAGGTGACACAGTTACCCAAAGCCACCGGGATGGGCATAGAACGGCAAAAGTCCGCCAAATCGAGGGGAACTATCGACTCTGGCGATAAATGTGCCGTAGAGACTACCGTAGCCTGGACAAAAAACAAATCTGCCCCAGCTTTTGCCACTACCTCACCATATTTACTAGCTGCGGCTGGAGTAGCACTCACTGCTGCAATACCACCTTGTTGTTTAATTTCCTGAATACGTTGTTCAATTAATTCCGGCTTTATAGGTTCGGCATAGAGTTCTTGCATCAAGGCCACAAATTCACTTTTGCCGACGGAGGCGATTCGATCTAAAATCGGCTCTGGGTCAGCATAGCGAGTTTGGATACCTTCTAAGTTGATGACTCCTAATGCTCCTAACTGCGACAGTTTTACAGCCATCTTCACATCGACTACGCCATCCATTGCACTGGCAATTATTGGGATTTCTCGCTCAATATTACCAATAGTCCACTTCGTATCTGCCAGACTCGGATCGAGTGTTCTGCTACCAGGGACTAGAGCAATTTCATCAATTCCATAAGCTCTACGAGCTTTTTTTCCCCGCCCAAGTTGAATTTCCACGCTTTAACTTTTTTCAAATCTGTTTAAGCTAGGGTATCAAATTGTGAGGGGATTTGGAGCGATTTTTTTTGGACAGTAAGCACTAATTTTTAGAAGATAAGAGTTTGGGAAAAATTGTTAACCAACTCTTTATGAGTTTTCACACTATCAGTCTACAGGCTGAGGCTTGGGACTTAAAAAACTCAGTCCACTTAGTCCTAGTACAAGTCGTGGAGTCAATAAACAGACCATTCAAAATTAATGAACAGCCTAGATAATCAGACTTTTGATTTTTGACTTCCACCTTGCGGTACTAGATGGGAGTAACGGGTCTAAATCCCTGATTTAGCCTATTTCCTTGTTATCTTGGCTGGTGGTTGGTGTTGGGTTGTTAACTAAGGAAAGATTGTTGTTTGTGTCAGTTA
>NZ_JAYGHH010000019.1:28638-58399 GCF_034931045.1 Nodularia sp. UHCC 0506 | reverse complement strand
CTGGGTTATTACTACGGACTAATTGACTAATTTGAGCGATTAACTCGCCTAATTTACCTTCGTCTAATAAGGTGTTGATTAAGGAAAGTCCACTGGTAGATAGCATTAATTTGTTAATATCTTGAGCGCCATTACTACCATTTGCACCAGGGAATGAGTAAATGCGAGTATCTCCTAAAACTCCGGGTTGTGGGGCTAGGGCTGCGAGGATTTCTGGGAGCTTATCAGCTAATTCTGGCCAAATTGTGGTGAGTATTTGGGCTGTAAGGTTAGCGCTACTAATGGTATTTTCGGCGGCGATTTTGACTTTTAGGGCTTCTGCTTCTGCTAAAACTTTATCGCGGTTAGCGGCGGCGATGATCCGAATGGCCTCTGCTTCTAATTCTGCGGCTTCTTGGGCGATTTCGGCTTGGCGGCGACGGCGGAAGGCATCGATTTCGACAACGTTGCGATCGCTTATACTACGTTGTTGGGCTTCTCTTTCGGCTGCAATTGTCGATAAACGCTTGTTACGTTCGGCTTTTTCAATTTCACCGGCTGTATTAACTGCTTCTTCGGCTTTGGCTTGTTCTGCTTGGGCGAGAAAGCTTTCACGTCTTTTCGCAGAAATAGCAATTTCTAAATCTTCCTGAGCAATTCGTGCTAGTTTTTCTGACTCGACTATTTCCACTTGGGCTTTAAGTCTACCAGCATCTACTTTCTGTTTACGGGAAATTTCGGCAATTTCTGCTTCTTGCTTTTGCAGTGATTGTGATACCTTTAAATGTTTATTGCGTTCATCTAGAGCAATATCGGCTTCAATTTGGCTTTGTTGCAAAGATAATTTGCGCCGAATTTCTTCTTCTTCAACTAATTTTTCTTGTAAAATTCTACTGCGTTGAATCGCTGCGGCTTCTTTATCTTTTGCTTCTTGGATTTCCCGTTCTCTTTGGGCTTTTAGTGCCTCTACTTGAAACTTTTGCTCTAATTTAGCACTTTCCTGTTCTTGAGCGATTTGTAGCGATCGCTTTTCGGCATCTAGTTCTTTTTGTTCAATTGCTACTTGACTTGTTAATTCAACTTCGCGTTTTTGTTGAATTGAACGTTGAATAATTTCTGTTCTTAAGCGTACACCTTGAGCATCAAAGAAACTATCAGGATCATAAGTAACACTTTCTAAAATTTCCGAAATAGCAATATTATTTAGAGTTAATCCTACTTTTTTCAAGTCTGCTCCCATTAAATTCAGCACTTCTTGGGCAAAACCCAATTTATCAGAATCAATTTCTGCTATTTCTTTAGTCTTAGCTGCGGCTCTAATGGCATCATCTGCCCGTTTATCTAAGGCGTTTTTAATATCATCAGAAGTAATGATAGTACCACTTTGAGATAATTTTGCTGCTGCTGTCAGAACATCTTCCTCCGAGGGATTGATACACACATAAAATGTGACTCTAATATCTGCTCTCAGATAATCTTTAGTTCGCACTGCCATTTTTCCTGTGCGTTCTACATCAATGGAAATTTCTCGCAGAGGCACACGGGTGAGTTGATGAAATCCTGGTAATACAATACAACCACCATAAAGAATCACCGATTTCTTTTTGGTAAACAAACCCCCTGTTCTGACGAAAGCCTCGTTATTGGGTGTGACTACATAAACTCTTGTATAAGCATATAAACTTAATAAGAGCAAAAAAATTAAAGCAGCAATAATTCCTGGTAATACAAAGCCATTATTGATTTGAGCAATAGTAGGCTGTACCGTAAATGGTGAAATACTTTGAGCAATTGTTCTAGTTTGTTGCTGTTTTGGTTGTAACTCAATTTGGGAAATTTCTGATACAGGAATAGTTGGTAAAGATTGGATAAAAGTTAACCAAAATAACATGATTTTGCGCCCTAATTAATATGATTGAAAAAAATAACTACATATTCAATGAAACACTTGCTTTATCTTCTGACTCAGCACTTAGCACTTTTTAACCAAAGTTGTTCATCTGTGGTATTTTTGGCAATTACCAGATAATTTTGCGGTTTATTTTCAATGACAATCACTTGATCACCACGTTGTGGAGCAATGGTTGCCCATTCTGGTAAAGCAGCACTAATTGTGAGAAGATTCCGTTTTGGATCTAGAACATCCACTTGCCCGATTTTTCCTTCAGTTTCACTAGGAATATAAAAAGAACTCACAGTACCAACACAACCAATCAAGCGATCGCTGCTGGCATCTTCACCAAAATCTGCAAAAAGTTTGCCAATTATTTCTGCAATAAATCTTCCCACCAATAAGCTGAGAATTAACGAAATTATTAATATAATTCCCCTAAATAACACACTAAAGCTACCATTAATTATGCCACTGGCTACAGAATTTAATATCAGCCCAAAAACGCCCCAAAAACTCAAATCTACTGCTAATAACAAGATGAGTGGAGCCTTACCAATACCTAGCCATCCCAGGGCTTGACCAAAGCTTAAATCGCCATCGCTATCCACATCAAAGTCGGCATCTGCATCTGTATCTCCCTCACCGGAAATAATCACAAATAGAAACAGCAATACTCCCATTCCCAGGAATACCCAATAAGGCAAGTTGGCAGGACTAAACAGCATAAAATTTTGTCAATGCTATGTATTTGGCAGTTGTGCTACACTAAATTTTAATGACAATTACACCTTTTTGTGCAACATTGTATATTTTATATTTCCTATTTAATTTTTATTTAAATAAAAGAAAATATTTGTTTATATTTTTTAGCATTTAGTGGAAAAATTTAAGTTGTTTACTGTTACATGAATTATTTTTTATGTAAATAGATAAAATATTAAATTTATCTTAAAAAAAGAACAATCCGAAAGCATCAGCTATTACTCATGCTTTGGTAGTTCCACAGAAGTATAGCCGGGATAGGGAGGAAAGAAAATTTCCTCTTTAAGTTTTCACCTTTCGGGAGCTAGAATTGTTACAATTCTTTCAGATTAGACATTGAAGCCTTGATCCAATCTGAGACGTTAGAACTACTCGAATGGCATCGCCTTTGCCAGCATCTTTCCACATTTGCGGCAACTAAGCTAGGGGCGATCGCATCACTTCATCTAAAAATTCCGGCATCCCAAGCAGCAAGTCAGCAGTTGTTAGCACAAACAAAAGAAGTCTACCAACTGGAAACCCGGACTAACACAGGATTATCTTTTGAGGGGATTCAAGATATTGGTGATTCCTTAGAACGCGCCGAACTTAGCGGTATTTTAGCAGGGGATGAACTGCTGGCGATCGCTACGACTTTGGCCGGGACGAGAAATTTACGCCGTGTTATTGATAACCAAGAAGATTTGCCCACACTGGCGGATTTAGTCGCTGATTTGCGGACTTATCCCGAATTAGAGCAAGAAATACACCGATGTATTGATGAACGCGGCCAAGTAACTGATCGTGCTAGTCTCAAATTGGGAGAAATACGCACAGATTTGCGGAAAATACGCAGCCAAATTACTCAAAAACTGCACAATATTTTACAAGCAAAATCTGGGGCAGTTCAAGAACAGATTATTACTCAACGGGGCGATCGCTATGTCATCCCGGTGAAAGCACCTCAAAAAGATGCCATTCCCGGCATTGTGCATGATACTTCTACCAGTGGCGCGACTCTTTACGTAGAGCCTAATTCAATTGTGCCTTTTGGTAATCAATTACGGCAAACTATTAGAAGAGAGCAAACAGAAGAAGAAATAATTCGCCGTCTATTAACACAGAAAGTAGCAGAAGTCAAGCCAGATTTAGAACGGTTGTTAGCAATTGTGACGACGTTGGATTTAGCCACTGCTAGAGCTAGGTATAGTTTTTGGTTAGGAGCAAATCCCCCCAGATTTATCAACCGTGAAGACAATGAAATCATTACCCTCAGACAATTACGGCATCCTTTGTTAGTGTGGCAACAGCAGCACGAACACGGTCAAGCTGTGGTTCCTGTGGATTTATTCATCAGTCCCCATCTGCGGGTAGTAACGATTACAGGGCCAAATACTGGGGGGAAAACAGTTACTTTAAAAACCTTAGCTTTAGCCGCTTTAATGGCGAAGGTAGGTTTATTTGTTCCCGCCCGTGAACCTGTAGAAATACCTTGGTTTGACCAGGTATTAGCTGATATTGGGGATGAACAATCTTTACAGCAAAGTTTATCAACATTTTCGGGACACATTCGCCGAATTAGTCGAATTTTGAACGCGTTGGATCAGGAAGAAGAGTCAGAAAATACTCCCCAATCTCCAGACTCAGCACTCAGCACTCAGCACTCAGCACTCCTGACTCAGCACTCAGCACTTAAGAAACACTCAGCACTCGTTCTCCTCGATGAAGTCGGGGCGGGAACTGATCCAGTAGAAGGTAGTGCTTTGGCGATCGCCTTGCTGCAATATCTCGCCAATCATGCCCAGCTAACCATTGCCACAACTCACTTTGGTGAATTGAAAGCGCTGAAATATGAAGATGAGCGATTTGAAAATGCTTCTGTAGAATTTGATGAAAGTACCCTTTCGCCTACCTATCGTTTACTATGGGGAATTCCTGGACGTTCTAACGCCTTGACAATTGCCCGGCGTTTGGGTTTAAAGCCAGAAGTGGTAACACAGGCTAAAACTCAAGTAGGAGGGGCGACAGACGAAGTTAATCAAGTCATTGCTGGGTTAGAAGCGCAACGTCGCCGCCAAGAAACCAAAGCTGCGGAAGCTCAAAGTTTGTTACAGCAAGCGGAACGTTTATATCAGGAAGTTTCGGCAAAATCTGATGCTTTACAGGAACGGGAAAAAGCTTTGCGGGCTGACCAGGAAGTAGCAGTTCAGCAAGCGATCGCTCAAGCTAAAGGTGAAATTGCCCAAGTGATTCGCCGTCTGCAAAAAGGCACAGCTAAAGCCCAAGATGCCCAGCAAGCAACGGATGCGTTAAATCAAATTGCCCAAAAATATCAGCCAAAGGTAGCACCAAAACCCAAAGTGGGATTTATGCCTAAAGTTGGCGATCGCGTGCGGCTTTCCCAATTTGGGCAAACAGCAGAAGTTTTAACCGCCCCCAATGCTGATGGTGAATTTAGCGTCCGCTTTGGCATCATGAAAATGGCCGTGAAGCTACAAGACATCGAATCTTTGGATGGTCAAAAAGCTGAACCAGTGGCTAAACCCAAGCCAGCCCCAGAACCAGAACAAAGCGCCCCAGCTATTCGCACCTCTCGAAATACAGTAGATTTGCGTGGAAAGCGAGTAGCTGATTCGGAGATTGTTTTAGACAAAGCCATTTCTGAAGCTACAGGCCCTTTATGGATTATTCACGGACATGGCACTGGTAAGTTACGCCAAGGAGTTCACGCCTTTTTGCACCAGCACCCCAGAGTTAGTCATCATGAACCAGCAGAACAGGCAGATGGTGGTAGTGGTGTGACTATTGCTCATATCAAATAAAGGGGCAATAAATATCACAAATACAGGCGCTTAAATTTTTAATATCTAGTTACTAATTGCCTTGGTATTACTAGCAATTGGCAATTAGATATTAACTACATTTAGTAATACTTATTTATACAGATGTACTGAAATCATAGCTATATTTAGCAAGAATTAGATCGATTTAGTCAAGTAAATTTCTTGAAAATTTATTTTCATCTAGTAGAGTAAGACAAAGACTATTGCTGTTTACCAAAATAAGCAAAGCTTGCGGCAGCTTCTAGCTAATAGCGATGGGAAACCAACCTTGATATTTCCGAGTCTGGTTTCAAAATGGGTAACAGCAAAAGCCCCTACAGCCTGATCACCTATGCTAAAAGTTATGCACTCGGCCGCCGATTCAGCCACACCAAATCCCCAATGGGCGGATTTAATTAAGCTTACAGCCCCAAATACAGTTCAATGGGACAACATCAAAACCCAGTTAGACTTGGTGCTGTTGGCGCTAGAAACTCTAACTGGTATTGGTTCTGAGGCCATGCTGTCTGCGGCAATTAATCTGAATTTAGAGTCAAGAGTGCCAGATCGAGTAGCTTTATGGCGCTTGCGTCAGTCTAATCCCTTACGTAAAGGTCAAGGTGGGCGAAAAAAATTAGATGTAGAAGAAGCGCGATCGCTGGTTCTGATTACTTGCTACCTCGCCAAACAGCACCAAGAATTGATTCGCCGTGCTGTTGGTCTACTTGAACAAACGGCGGAAAATAAGCGGGAACCTCATCAGGTTGCCTTACTTGGAGATTACATCGATGCTTTTTGCAATACTTACCAAGAACGGATGGAAGAAGACGACCAAATAACCACGGATCTACTCACTCACTTGGCGCTAAAACTGCTTGTAGATTTACTGTTTTACAGTGCGCCTGGTGGACATCGCCGCCTCTGGTTAGCACTCATAGATAGTTCTCTGCAAAATTTTAGATAATCGTCTCCCTCGCCGTTCCTGCCATGCCACCATTAAATTCTGTCATTCGACGCTACACACCCCCGACTTGTACCTTGGAAATATTGGCGCAAAGTTCACCTTTATCCCATTGGATGGGAAAAACGGTGATCAAACAGCTAACCTTTGAACTATTTTTTGATGACCCGCAATTACCAGAAGAACACAAAATCCTCATTCGGGGCGATCGCGATCAACTAGAAATGTTGTGTGATACTGTCACCAGCTACGTGCAAGAGTTTCTCCAGCAACCCCCTGATAACTTTTGGCTCAGTCTTTGTGAACCCCAAGATTCTAGTAAAGTATCTGATAATTCGGAGTTCACAGATTTTCAGCCATCTTTACAACCAACTATTAAAAACCTCAAATCTTTTACTTCCCAAACATCAGAGAACAAAATCTATTTAGAAACAGGTAGCTATTTAACTCACAATCTGTTTCTTGGCCCTCTCGCCAATGAAATATCTGGTTCTGTAATTCAACTTAGTCTGCTGCAACTATTTGATTTAGCCACTGCTTTAGACGAATACTCTGCTGATGTCATGGCGTTACCAAATCTCAATCAAAATCATAAAGTTCTACGATTACCCGCTTGGGCGCCTATTGCCGCAGTCATGGTTTTAGGTATAGGTTTATTACCAGTAACCTTGCAATTTGCCAGCAATAACAGGCAGAATCAGCAACAAACAGCAAAAATATCAGAAGATGCAGAAACGGCGCAAACTGCACTGGAACCCTCAGAATCTCTGAATCTTCCCACATCATCACCGGGATTTACACCCCCGGATAATTTGAAATCTTTACCAATTGCAGGCGCAGATTCTCAATTTCCGGCTGCTAGTTTTCCTCAACAGCCCCCGACGGCATCTAATTCTGGTATCTTTAACAATTCCCCTTCATCCTTACCATCTCAAGAAGATCCACTGTCTATATTTGAGACTAAAATTCCCAACATAGAAAGCAATCCCAGAACTGCAACCTCTACAACAATTCCCGAACAGCCAGACCGCACAGCCTCAACCACCCAGAATGAAAGTGCGCTACCCCAAAAGCGAGCTTTACCAACTAGTTTATCTGCTAACAGAGACACATTACCCCGTAGCTCATCAGTTCCCTTATCTGTGTCTACCAATCCCAACGGTAATGTGAGCCAGACTTCTTCCCCATCTGAATCAAGAATTAACATACAACAGATAGAAGAAAGAATGAATTCTGCTGTCAATGTTGCGGCTGAGACAGAGAATAATCCTTTAGTTGGGAGATTAAATAATGAACCCGTAACTTCACAATCTGAAGAGATTACCGCTCGCGGGACTTTGTTTGATACACCCCAAGTAGCAGAAGCTAGAGAAATTTTCACAAAGCGCTGGCAACCACCGATTGGATTCACGCAAACATTAGAATATAGTTTGATGGTGGGTGTTGATGGTAAAATTGAAAGAATTTATCCCCTGAATCAAGCTGCGAGAACATTCGTTGAGAATGTGGGAATGCCTGAAATTGGTCAACCCTTTGTTTCTGCCAATAAATATGGGCAAAATGTCAGAATTCGAGTTGTTCTTGGACCTGATGGTAGGGTGCAAACATTTCCTGAAAATGAATAGTTAACATTCTTAACTGCTAACCATGATGTATCAGGTAGGGATTTCCATCTCCACCTGATACAAGGTCATCTGTTAAAATTCTTTGAATTACGAATTATTAATGGGATTTTTGGTTTTTTAACTTTTGCTTTTTACGTCGCTTTTCAGCAGTATATACAGCCTTTTCCACTGGATAGCCAGCAACAGGGATAACCTGATATTTGCGCTCTTCTTCTAAATTTTTCAGTTCAGTGTAATCAACCCAGTGGATGCAATCGACTGGACAAGTATCAATTGCTTCCTGGATGATGTCTTCCCCGTCACCATCTTGGCGAAACACACGCGATCGCCCATAATCTGGTTCAATGTAGAAGGTGTTACGCGCCACATGAGCGCAGTGTAAGCAGCCAATACAGGTAATCTCGTCAACGTAAACACCCTTTTGACGCTCAATACCACCCAATTCTGGCTCTAAACCAGACCTTTCTTGGTCATCCCGTAAGAAACCGCCTAACTCTGGTTCCAAACCGGAACGGTTTTCTTCTGGTTCTGAGGGTGACGGTAGAAAATCAGCCATTACGCACTCCAGCGTTGTACGACTAAGCGAATGGAACCATCTTGATTTTTTTGTTGTTCAGCAACCTGAAAGCCTGCGCGAGCAGTTTCTTTCACAACGGATTGATAAGCATAACGTTGAGTTACTTGGCGTAAAAACCCATCGACAGACAAGCCTTGTTGCCAATATTGCAAGTCAGCCACCAATTCATATTCTTTGCCATTCCATCTAAAACCGATATCATAGCCATTTTCCTGCTCAATCGTGATTTCCACAGGATGAGTTTGACCGCGATAGCCACGGACTTCGCGAGGGCCGGGTTTCCAATCTATGCCCAATTCAGAGAGAGCATCTTTCAAAGAATCAAGGTTACGAATTTGAGTCTTAATTTGGCTAAAGTGTGACATGGCAGTTGTGAATAAATGAGATTAAACTTTTAAAAAAATTTACCAATTGCTGTATGTGGCTTGCGTAGTGGCTACAGCAGATTGTTGCACCTGTGCGGCGAAGAATTCTGAGGTTGGCTCATGACTAAGTACTTGTCCTAGCTGTGCTTCTATTGCTGCTGTAACCTCAGCGCAAGAATTGCCCACAATGCCAGTGACTGTTTCTTGTACTCTACCGTCAGGATAAATGATGAACTCTAACGTCTCCATACTTTTGGCCAACCTTGATAGTACGTTTGAACTTTACTGCCTGAGCATCCGGCTAAAAATATAGCCATCGAAACATTGTTACTTAGATACAAACTTGCCATTTGTAAACAAATGTTCCATCTTTCAAAATATATATCTCAGAATCTTTACAAATTTTATTAATATTATAAGCACATACATCAGTTATTAGTTAGTTTCTCTTAACCTAATAAATTAGTCAAGCTCACAATTACTTCGCCAAAATTAGTGGCAAAAGCCCTCAAAGCAAGCATTAGCAGTAGTATAGCCAGTTCTGTGCTTCATAAAAATATATAATTTATTGAAAATTTTTATCATTACCATTGAAAGTATACTATTGTTCCTATGGGTAGATTCAATGAGGGTTGTTTCACCCAGGTGGATTATTTCATATATGCGCTACGAGATGCGATCGCCCCACTGATTTCTTTATAAACTTGATTTTTAGCCAAAGCAATAAAAAAATTAGTTTCAATATAAAGTGTAATCACTAAAATTTATCCCCAGTAGTCTTTGTATCAGCTAGGTTATCTACAAAACCTATTTGTGTTAATTCTTGTAATTTAGGGGGATTATCTGTTTTCCAATTGTCAGCTAAATCTCTTAACCAACTCTCCACTAATGTTTCTAGATAATATTCAAAAATTCTCTTAGTTGCAAATTCAGAATCATATTCGGCCATCACTTCATGAGTCGGGAAAGTGTAGACAGTTGCTATATTTTCACCATCCCACTCAAAAATATTAATGTATTCAGGAGTAGCGGTCATCCCATAAGGAACTATGAGATGATTATGTTCTTTCTCAAAATTGAGAATTTCTTCTACTTTTCCTTTAATATCTTCCTCAATATCTCTGGATCTAATTTTCGATACTAAAAGCTTTTGTCCCTTTTTATCCCAAGCTGTAATATCAGATACTTCTGTTGTTGGGCTACTTAGTTTTTCAACGTCCATTTTCTAGTCCTCGTGACATTGACTATTGCAACACCTTTATTGTAAAGGATGAGCGAATAAATCAGTTACAATAATAGGGATAAAGAGGATTGTAACTATGAGCGTCGTTATTCCTAATGAAATATTAACCACAACTCGCATGAATGAAGAGGAAATGAAGCGAGAAATTGCGGTGATGCTCTTTCAGAAAGAAAAGTTAACTCTTGCACAAGCAAGTCGCTTTGCTGGTATGAATCGGATAGCATTTCAGCATTTACTCGCAAGTCGTGAAATCCCAGTGCATTATGGGGTTGAAGATTTTGAACAAGACATCAAGAATTTGCAAGCGATGGGTAGACTGTGATGATTATTAGCGAGACTTTATTTATCACTAACCTCGCAGCAATTAATCAAATTAATTTATTAAAAATATTTACGCAAATGAAAATAAAATAAATAACAGTTATAGTTATATTTATAAATATGCCAACAATTTTAAGAATTGGTGCTTACCGCTTCTATTTTTACAGTCATGAACCTAATGAACCACCACATATCCATATTGATAGGGATGACTCAACGGCTAAATTTTGGCTAAAGCCGATTAGTTTGGCAAGTAGTATTGGCTTTAGTGCAAAAGAACTGCGAAAATTAGAAGAGTTAGTACAAGAAAATCAAACAAAACTTTTGGAGGCTTGGGATGGGTATTTTGGCAGTTAGGGCGGATGAAAGAGTTAAGAATATTACTTTTACTGAAGAAACTATCAGTGTTGATTTAATGGATGGACGCACAATTACAGTACCGTTGGTGTGGTATCCCAAGCTGCTTAATGCTACTCCTGAACAGCGATTAAAATGGGAAACCTGCGGGGGTGGTTACGGTATTCATTGGGAAGAAATTGACGAAGACCTCAGCACTGAAGGTATGTTACGTGGCGCACCTGCACCAAGGGCTAAAATGGTCGGTTAACATTAATAATTAGAAGTACAAAGAATTATTATGGATGCTTTAATTGAAGAACTAAATGCAAAGTTAAGTTACTGGGAACCAGCTATAGCAGATCAAGTTCGCCATTGTATTCTAGAAATAATGGAAATGGCAGACCAGGATGTTTTAGACATTCTCAGAACTCGTACAGTAGAGCAGGAAGTATTGGATTTGTTGGATGAACCCTAAACTTGGTGAAATTTGGCTTGCTGATTTGGGTATAGCTGCAAAAACACGCCCAGTCGTCATTGTATCCCGTGATGACCCAGACCCACCACGAGCTTTGGTGATTTATGTACCATTAACTACCCAAAATCGGGGAAGTCTTTATGAGATTGCATTACCTCGACTACAATTCCTTGAGCGAAATTCTACAGCTAATGTTCAAGGTATTGGATCTATTCCCACGGTAAGGCTAGAGCGTAAATTAGGCCAGTTACCAGATAAAGTTATGCTGGAAATTCAGCAAGCGATTAAATTCGCACTTCATTTACAAGATGATTGTGAATAATCGCACTCTAATTTACGTGAAAAATGCGATCACAGATCGAGTCTATATGGTTTATCATATGTAATAATATACATTCATTGTCAACACTAATTTCTGAAATTATGGATAGTATTTTGATTGAACATACAAATCACGACATATATTTTAGTCTTGCTAACGATAATTTAGTAAATGCTCAAACCCTTAATAGAGAAATACTCAAATCTGGTCGAGTTGCTCGAATGGGAGAGGGAGATCATCGGTATATTCTAAGTGATGGTAATCCTGAAACATCATCTTGGTTGAATTTGAAACTTTTGCAGTTAAAGAAGCTTGTCATACCATCTATAATTTTTTCAGCTTTAACTGCTGAAGCTTTTATTAATTACTATGCTATTTCTAAAGGTATGTCTATGAAAAAAATAAAAATGTTTACAGCGAAACATTATGAAAGCGAGCTAATGTCTACTGATGAAATAAAGCAACAATATCAACTACCTTATGATCAAAGAACAACTATTAAGAAATGGATTGAAGTCACCAAAGGAGGAGTTTTGATAAGTGATACAGTAGTAAGATGGATAGAAATTCCTTTCCAATATACAGGAAACTATATTTCTTCTGGTTTAGATGGAAATCTAATTTATCAACTAAATGAAATTTTTCAATTACGAAATAAATTAGTTCATCATAAAGCAAAAGTTGTCAAACTCGACTTAAATGAGTTTGATTTAAGCAGCGCAGAAGATAATAATTATGTCAGACTAATAGAAGCGCAAACAGCTATTAATACAGTAATGAAAGCAGTCAAATCTCTTCAACAAATTGATAATAATCTTGACTTAACTTGGTTATCCCAATAAAATACCTTTTTGATATATTAGTTAATACTTAAAAATTTTTGACATCTGAACTAGCAACTATTTTGAACCACCATATCCTTTACCTTCTGCTCTTTTTTCGTCCATGATAGCTTCAAAAATGGATGAATCATCAAATCTACAGATTGGAGGAAACTTGTTAACAGGTTTAATAATTTTTCTATCTTTATTTATTATCTTTATAGCTTGTTCATTCTGTTTTGCTTGAGCAACACTACTCCAGAAAATTTTACGTAACTCTTGTATACTTTTTTCTTCAATGTACGATCCATTATTTTTACTTCTTTTTTTTGTTTTTTGTTTTAAAGTATTATCTGGATTTAAAGTATTATCTACATTCAAGTCTGATGAGTTTATCTTTGCTATACTTTTTTGTTCAATATATTCTCCATTAATTTTAGTTATTATTCCTTTTTTTCGCTTTTTGATATTACTTGATTTGAATTGTGATGGTCTTGTCTTTGTTTTTATCTTTGATGAAGAGATAACCGAGTTTTGTAATTTTTGATTATTATTTTTTTCTGAAAGTTTCTGTATTCTAAGTTTTTCTATTTCTTTCTTTTCATTGTCCAATCTTGATTTTATTGCGGGGTTTTCCAAAAGCTTGTAAACTTCATCAAAAAGATCACCCCAAATTGATCTAATATCCTCTTGTTTCCCACCAATGCAACTATTGATTACTCGTATACGGTTAAAATTTTTATCTATTATTTGTCCGGTTCGTTTAAATTCATTACAAAAGTTTATGTAACAATTGATAACTTGATCTGCTTTACTTTCTGATAGTACCATTGCATAAAAACCTTAAATATTGATTGAGAGTAATGCTTTTGTTAATCACAACTCCATCTCATAATTCATAAAAATAAAGCATCATTAACCTTTATATTCGTCAGCCCACACAGTAAAAGCATTATCATAAGTTTTAGCCAGGTCAGCATCAATGCTTTCATTATCCGTACCTGTCGCATAACCCATACTAATTACACCAGCAAAGCCAAGCAAACGCTGACGTGCTTCCTCAGCATCGGATTTAGGACTAACTGACAAGCTATACTGACGATTTAGGGAAGTAGCAACTAATTCTGCGACTGAAAGTCCAACCGCAATAGCTTGTTGATGCAAAGCTGTATAAACTTCATCGCTCAGTTCCAGGGTCAATAGTTGGCTCACGATTTTTAAGCTACCTTAAATAACGTTATAACAATTATAGCTTTTATCTTGCAAAACTACTCTTTCGCCTACTTCCATAGAATGCTTTGAGCCTGTATTGCACTATCGCCAAAATCCAAATTTGGTCTTCTTCCAGAAAACGATTTAAAAGAGAATAGGGAAATTTTAGCAAAATTTACTGACGAACATAATCGCGAACTTTTGCACCAATTTCTGAGTAGTACATCAGACAATTTACAGAGTTTTTTATAGTCCAAACATCTTAAAGGTTTGATAAAAAATCAGGTTTTCAAACCTGAGCAACCTATTCATATTTAGTATTTTCTGTCAAGTCGTAAGTTCCATAACAATTCTAATCTAAACATCACCATCTTTGTAGTCAAGTTCAAATCAGCAAAATATTCTGGTAAAAAAATTATTAGTCAGCTAACGAACCAAGGATAATGGAGCATAATTAACCTTTATAGCTGTTAACACAACACCACAAATTAAATATGAATACACAACCAACAAACCAACCTATCCGCGTCGGAGTCCTGGGTTTCGGTGGACTGGGACAAGCAGCCGCTAAACTCCTCTCCAGCAAACGGGAAATGATCTTAGTCGCAGCCGCAGACCAAAAAGGCTACGCTTACTCTACTGAAGGTTTAAATACTCAAGAATGCATTAAAACCTACCAAAGTCAAGGTTCTGTCGGTTATTTAGAACCAGTTGGCAGATTAAGCAATAACAGCATTCAAGATTTAATCGCTACCACTCAGCCTGTAGATGGGTATTTCCTCGCCTTACCCAACCTCCCCAATGACTTTATCCCCTCCGTCGCCCAAGAATTTATCAAATCGGGTTGGCGGGGTGTGCTAGTGGATGCGATTAAACGCACCAGTGCAGTAGAACAACTTTTGGCGATGAAAGACGAACTGCAAGCCGCCGGAATTACCTATATGTCTGGATGTGGTGCGACACCTGGACTATTAACAGCCGCCGCCGCTTTAGCCGCCCAAAGCTACGCCGAAATTCACAAGGTAGAAATTACCTTTGGTGTGGGTATTGCTAATTGGGAAGCCTACCGCGCCACTGTTCGGGAGGACATAGGACATATGCCCGGTTATAGTGTGGAAACTGCGAGGGCAATGACTGATGCAGAAGTTGAAGCCCTACTAAATAAAACCAATGGCGTGCTGACTTTAGAGAATATGGAACACGCTGATGATGTGATGTTAGAATTTGCCGGCATTTGTTCGCGCGATCGCGTTACAGTTGGTGGAGTCGTGGATACTCGCAATGCCAAAAAACCCCTCAGCACCAACGTTAAAGTCACAGGACGCACCTTTGAAGGTAAAATCTCCACCCATACATTCACATTAGGAGATGAAACCAGCATGGCAGCCAATGTTTGCGGCCCCGCCTTTGGCTATCTCAAAGCTGGTAGACAATTACACCAACGCGGTATTTATGGCATCTTCACTGCTGCGGAAATTATGCCCCAATTTGTGAAATAAGGCACTATTCAAACCCAAAACAAACCCGATATTTTCGTTACTTTATAGATCCCCGACTTCTCTAAGAAGTCGGGGATCTGGGTATTACGTTTTTTAAATTTGAGCTATTTATGAGTTTTGACTTCCGCGTAGCGGCATTAGCCTCTAGCCTCTAGCCCCTGCTCAATTTCCTCTTCTATTAAAAGAGAGGGTGTTTGCGTAATAAATGGCAATTCTGCCCCTACAAGACCCCTCTGAATGCGTTCTGAGGTTTCGCTAAAAACCACAAATAGCGGATATACGGTATTTGTTCCATCGCTTAAAATATGCCTGTGACGCAGAGGCATTAACCATTCATAGTCTTTATCCAGCAACACTTGAGTTTTTCGCCAACGCCCCAATAAATCAGAAAAATCCTCATGGGGACGATGAATAAACAGTAATATTTCCACTCCCGTTTTAATTTTCCATTCTGGGTCACACATAATAATTGCTATGTCACAAGGTAAGCAGGTTGTGTGTGCATCTGTTGTGGTAGTGCTACGAAAGCGAACAATCGGCAAAGGAATAGTAATAATACTGTCATCTGGACGACGCAGACTGGGAATCATTTCTAAGTACGGTCGGTGTTGCTTGAGTAAAGCGATCGCAGCTAAATTATTACTATACTCTGCCAAACTGGCTTCATAGTGAGATTTTTTGACAGGCATAATTAATTGATTAATTCGTAATTCGTAATTCGTAATTAGGACTTGCGGAATAAAGCCACGCTACGCGAACAGCAAACCCTAATTAAGATAATTATTTTGGGCTTTTCAGCAAAATCCCAAATTATGGAGAGTTAGGAATAAACAGTTTTGACTCCTAACTCTTCTATCATCAATTCTAACTACTTAACCCAAGGTTTCAAACACTTTAAACATCGGCAAGTACATCGCCAGCAAAATTGTCCCCACCATACCCCCCAACACCACAATCATTAATGGTTCCAAAACACTGGTAAGTGCTTTTACAGTTTGTTCTACTTCATCTTCATAGAAATCAGCAACTTTCATCAACATTCCATCTAATTCGCCAGTTTCTTCACCAATGCTAATCATCTGAATTGCCATAGCCGGAAACACTTGATCTTGTTGCAAAGCCAAGCTAATCATTCCTCCTTGTTGAATATCTACACGAGCTGCATCAATAGCATTAGCAACCACTTGGTTTCCTGATGTATCTCGGACAATTTCCAAACAAGTCAGAATTGGCACACCTGAACGAGTCAAAGCCCCAAAAGTCCGGCTAAAACGCGCAACAGATGATTTTTGGATTAAGTCACCAAACAAGGGCATTTTCAAAGAAAGACGGTCAATTGTTATCCGACCAACAGGTGTTCTGTAATATTGCTTATAAGCAATACTAAATCCAATTAAAACCCCAACAACAACTAAAGCCCGCCAGCTTCTCAATATTTCACTACAGGTCATTAAAAATTGAGTCAGAGCTGGTAATTCTGTCCCCAAATCTGTGAAAATATTTGCAAAAATGGGAATCAAAAAAACAGTCATCCCCACAAAAATAGCAGTTGCTAAAAAACCCACAACCACTGGATAAGACAATGCCGATTTGATTTGGTTTTGTAATCGAGCCACATCCTCTAATAACTTAGCCAAACGATTCAAAACTTCATCCAAAACACCACCAACTTCACCAGCTTGAACCATACTGACATATAAACCATCAAAGCAGGCAGGATGTTTACGCATAGAATCCGAAAGATTCATCCCACTTTGCACATCATTACTAATGTCAATAAGTGCTAGTTTTAATTTAGGATTGCTACATTGTTCAGATAACACCCCTAAACTTCTGACAATAGCTACACCTGCATTTACCAAAGCAGCAAATTGACGAGAAAAGACTGCTTTATCTTTAACACTCACCTTAGTCATTGCCAATTGAATTTTATTAAAATCAAAGCTAGCAAGACTCTGAGACTGCTTTAAATCTTGGACAACAAAACCCTGTTCTCTAAGATTAGAGCGGGCTTGTGACAAAGATTCAGCCACAATTTTCTCCTTTCGAGATTTTCCTTGCCCATCCCGAATACTGGCGACATAAGTTGGCATAGATTAAAAAATCCAAAATTTGATCATTGAAAGTGTTTAATTTTATTTAACGCACTTTTGCAGCATTATTAGCACCAGGTTTTGTATTTGCTGGTGGTGCAGAAGTACCGATGAGACGTTGAACTTCATCTGGTTTAGAGGTTTTAGACATTGCTGCTTCAAAAGAAATAGTTCCAGCTTTGTATAAATCAGCTAAAACTTTTTCTAAAGTTTGCATTCCCAATTTACCGCCAGTTTGGATAGTCGAGTAAATTTGCGCTGTTTTACCTTCACGAATCAAGTTAGAAATAGCAGGAGTAACAACAAGGATTTCTTGAGCCATGACTCGTCCAAATTCACCAGGCTTAGGGTTTTTCTTAGTCACCAAAGTTTGACTAAATATGGCTACTAAAGAGTTGGATAGCTGTACCCTCACTTGAGTTTGCTTTTCGTGGGGAAACACATCAATAATCCGGTCAACAGTTTGTGCAGCTGAACTCGTGTGCAAAGTTCCAAATACCAAGTGTCCTGTTTCTGCTGCCGAAATAGCCAAAGAAATAGTTTCTAAATCGCGCATTTCTCCCACCAGAATAATATCTGGATCTTCCCGTAAAGCGGCTCTCAAAGCATTAGAAAAACTCTTGGTATCTTCATTTAGTTGTCTTTGATGTACTAAGCTTTTAATCGGTTCATAAACAAATTCAATCGGATCTTCCACCGTGAGAATATGCTCTGCTTTAGTACGGTTAATTAAATCAATCATTGCCGCTAGGGTGGTTGTCTTCCCCGAACCTGTAGGGCCTGTCACCAGAATTAATCCTCTGGGCTTATCTGACATTTCCCGCACAATGTCTGGTAAACCTAATTTTTCAAAGTTAGGAATTTTGGAACTGAGCGCTCGTAAACAAGCAGCATAAGCACCACGTTCTTTATAGACATTCACCCGAAAACGAGCTAAACCTTTCACACCATAGGAGCAATCTAACTCCCAAGTTTGTTCTAAGGTTTTACGCTGGGTATTATTGAGCATACTAAAAATCAGCCTTTGGCACTGGTCTGCACTCAATATTTCGTCACCGATAGGAGTTAGTTTGCCACTGATCCGAAAGTAAGGAGGCAAACCTGCGGATAAATGCATATCCGAGCCACCCATTTCAATCATCTGTTCCATCAAGTCTTCAATCATCATTTCCATAGTTCTTTGTCCTCAATTTTTAATCCAAAATCTAAAATCTAAAATCCAAAATTGTCTGACTAATCTTGAAAACGAGGTGTCATACAGTATGGACAATCTAGCCATTCCGGTTGTAACTGAGCATGACAAGTCCGACAGGTTAGACCACTCTTACGTTTAGCCTTTAACTCTGCTTCCAATCCTGTATCAGTAAAGGTGACTCGTTCTACTTCTTCGAGGGTGCTGACACCTTGACGAACTAAATCTAGACTGTAAGCGAGCAAGGTTTTCATGCCCTCTTCAACGGCTACTTCTTTAATGCGCTCTGTTGGTGCTTCTTCGTTAATTAGGGTTTGCAGGTTTTCGGTGACTCGCATCACTTCATAAACACCACAACGTCCTTTGTAGCCTAAGCCATTACACTTGGGACAAATGGCCTGATTTTTGGCTTTTGCTGCCGTAATCTCTTCTAATGTTAAAGTGTTCGCTTTGTAAAAAGTTATACCTACATCTTGGGAAGCTGTGAGGCCATAGCGAGCTAGTTCCTCTGTTGTGGGAGTATAGGGAATACGACATTCCGAACAGATCCGCCGCACTAAACGTTGAGCCAAAACACCAATTAGGGAACTAGAAACCATAAAAGGCTCAATACCCATTTCTCCCAGACGAGCGATCGCACCTGGAGCATCATTAGTGTGTAAAGTAGTTAAGACTAAGTGACCAGTTAAGGCAGCTTCAATGGCGGTTTTTGCTGTTTCTTTATCTCTTGTTTCACCCACTAGCAATACATCCGGGTCTTGCCGCAAAAATGCCCGCAAAGCAGTTGCAAAATCTAGCCCTTTTTCCCGAATTACTTGTACTTGAGTAATCCCTGGCAAGCTGTACTCAATCGGGTCTTCTACTGTACTAATGTTGATGCCCGGTGAGTTTTTTTCTGCTAATGCCGAATACAACGATGTAGTTTTACCAGAACCAGTCGGTCCAGTTACCAAAATCAACCCAAAAGGACGACTGACCATCTCTTGGACAATTTGTAAAGTTTCGGGGTCAGTAATTAATTTATTTAATCCCAACTGAGTTGAAGAATTATCCAAAATCCGTAGGACTATTTTTTCCCCATAGCGGCTCGGTAAGGTACTCACACGGAAGTCTACCTTACGTCCCTCAAACATTCGTCGGATGCGTCCATCTTGGGGTAAACGTCGCTCGGCAATGTCTAAACTGGAGATGATTTTAAATCGAGCTGTCACCGCAGGCACAATTTTTTTCGGTAGGGGATCGAAAACTTCACTTAAGACCCCATCCTTACGAAACCGAATGCGTAAGTTTTCTTCCTGCGGTTCGATATGAATATCAGAAACCCCTTCGTGTAAAGCCTTAGCCAAGATTCTGTTTACAAGGTTAATTACTGGAGCATCTTCCGCCCCCTTCATTGCTTCCCCTAAATCCGCCTCCATATCTTCTGGGGCTTCGTTTAGGTCGAGATTACTCAGATTTTCTAAATCTTGATTAATATCTGTAAATTTTTCTTTATCCAGAAGCTTTTGCCGTACAGCTAAGTCATCCAGATATTTGTTAATTAGCTGTTGGTAATCTTCTTGAGTAATTACCATGCGCTGTAATACTAAACCCTGGGGGCGCAAGATGCGGTTGAGGTCGTCGCAAGCTTCTAAATTATCCGGATCGACCATTGCAACCAATACACAAGGTGGGTTTTGGTCTTCATTTTTGGATAATGGTACCAAGTGATGGCGACGACAGATATCCGTTGGGATCAGGGATTCAATCAGATTGCCCACATTGGTGTTGCCAATTTCGTTGACTTCCGGATCAAGGAACTCAACACCGTACAGTATTTTAAGCTCAAAGAGCTGTTGTTTTTTATATTGTCTGAGAAACTCAGGCGATAGCTGTTGTCCGGTGATCGATTCCAAGACTTCTGTCAAAGGTCTGCGAGACTTGCGGCTTTCAATTAGCGCCAGCCTCATCTGTTCGGTATTCACATAGCCAGACTGTACTAGCTTGTTGCCGAAGGGAGAAAACTCTGTTCTTGTAGTTAGAGCGGTACTGCGCCGTTGTGGTGACGAGTAAGTCATAGGTGAGCCATGATGAGTAAGGAAAACCTCTAATAACAGTATTCCCTACTAGAGGGAGATAATTTTCATTGACACTGAGTAAATTTAGTTTAAAGTTTTTACTAGAGCTTTTTTTTGTGGGACAAACAAGGGGAAAGGCCAATAATATCAAGCACTACTCTTCCAGAAGGCTGATTTGTGATGTTAATTTACTCGTTCGGGATACCGTCCCCAGAGTGTATACGCTAACGTGTTCACTATTTGTCACAATAAAGGGACGGTGGCATCACTTCTCAGGAAAATGTCGGCAAAATAATTAGCCTCAGTTGTAAGCTGTGGTGACTTCATGCCATAAAAACAATCTGGGACGAGTAGACAATGATGGACGAAAATAAACAAGTAAACAATACAAGCCAGCAATTGGGTGAACCAACAGAGGTAAAGCAATCAATGACGAGTGACTCCCCAGCCCAAACCAACTCCAACGAATCTGGCAGCGAGGTTACAGAACCAGTGACCATTCTAAATCATGTATCGGAAGATGCAACATTAACACCAGAAGATGGTGTCGCTGTCACAGATAAAACTGAAGTAGATACGGCTGCTTTGGCAGAATTGACTCAACAAATTGAGTCTCTCAAAACGCAACTAGAAGAACGTAGTACTCAATATATGAGGATTGCGGCTGATTTTGAGAATTACCGCAAACGCACTAGCAAAGAAAAAGAAGAGCTGGATTTGCAAGTAAAGCGGAACACTATTTTGGAATTGCTACCCATAGTCGATAACTTTGAACGGGCGCGAGCGCACCTCAAGCCACAAAGTGACGGTGAGATGACAATTCACAAAAGTTATCAAGGGGTTTATAAACAACTAGTGGATTGCCTGAAACGTATAGGTGTATCACCAATGCGTCCCGAAGGTGCAGAATTTGATCCCAATCTCCATGAAGCCGTTATGCGCGAACCTACGGATGAACATCCTGAAGGAACAGTGTTAGAAGAGTTAGTACGCGGATATTATTTGGGCGATCGCGTGCTGCGCCATTCAATGGTCAAGGTAGCTGCTCCCAAGGAGGATACACCACCTGCACCCGAAGATCAGTCGAGTTCCACTGAAAGTTAAAGTAGAGTAACTCGTCTCCTGAAAAGTGCCTAAGTTCTCTTGAGAATCGGCACCGTATATCTTTAGAAAAGGTAGGGCTGTTGCTAGTTTGCCGGACTTCCGCAGCCCGCCTTTTAATAGTAGCTTGCATCTAGGGCGCGATTTGATGACAAAAAGCCCACCCTTTATAACTGTCTGTGTATCAACTATTTGTAAGAGCTGTTCCACAGATGTTACCGTAAGCATTAGCCCATAAAAATAACAATCCGCAAAATATCAGGGTAGAAGCATTCAGTAAAAATACTATAC
Source organism: Nodularia sp. UHCC 0506 (assembly GCF_034931045.1). NCBI lineage: Bacteria > Bacillati > Cyanobacteriota > Cyanophyceae > Nostocales > Nodulariaceae > Nodularia > Nodularia sp. UHCC 0506. The sequence goes on along the minus strand of NZ_JAYGHH010000019.1, from coordinate 36,469 downwards.
GTATGGGAAAATTTATTGGAATCGACTTAGGAACTACTAACAGCTGCGTCGCAGTATTGGAAGGTGGTCAACCCATCGTAATTTCCAACACTGAAGGGGGACGTACTACACCTAGTATTGTAGGATTTGGCAAAGGTGGCTCTCGCTTATTTGGTCAGATGGCAAAGCGCCAAGCCGTAACTAATGCCGAAAATACAATCTATAGTATCAAGCGATTTATCGGTCGTCGCTGGGAAGATACTCAAACAGAACGTAGTCGAGTACCTTATACCTGTGTCAAAGGTCGAGACGATACTGTTGATGTGCAAATTCGCGGACATAACTATACACCCCAAGAAATCTCGGCAATGGTTCTGCAAAAACTTAAGCAGGATGCAGAAAGTTTCTTAGGTGAAGAAGTAACTCAGGCAGTAATTACCGTACCAGCATATTTCACAGATGCCCAAAGACAAGCAACTAAAGATGCGGGTACTATTGCTGGACTTGAAGTTCTCCGGATCATCAACGAGCCAACTGCTGCGGCTTTAGCCTTTGGGTTAGAAAAGCAAGACCAGGAGCAATTGATTTTAGTATTTGACTTAGGTGGGGGTACATTTGATGTCTCTATCCTCCTACTTGGGGATGGAGTGTTTGAAGTGAAGGCAACTTGTGGAAACAACCACTTGGGTGGAGATGACTTTGATAACTCTATCGTCAACTGGATGATTGAACGTTTCCAACAACAAGAGAAAATTGACCTTTCCCTGGATAAAATGGCTCTGCAACGTCTGCGAGAAGCAGCAGAAAAGGCGAAAATTGAACTTTCTCACATGGCGAGTACCTCCATTAACTTGCCATTTATTACCGCCGATCAGACTGGGCCTAAACACCTAGAAATGGATCTCAATCGCGCTCAATTTGAAGAGATGGCAGGGCCTTTAATTGAAGCTACCATTGAGCCGATGATTCAAGCTCTCAAAGACGCAGACCTACAAACACAAGATATAGATCGAATTATTTTGGTAGGTGGTTCCACTCGCATTCCCGCAGTGCAGAATGCCCTCGTCAAATTTTTTAATGGTAAATCGCCCGACCGTTCTATCAACCCTGATGAGGCAGTTGCACTTGGTGCAGCAATTCAAGCTGGGATACTGAGTGGCGAGGTCGATAATCTTTTGTTATTGGATGTCACACCCCTATCCCTGGGAATTGAAACTTTGGGAGAAGTGTTTACCAAAATTATTGATCGTAACACGACAATTCCCACCAGTAAATTCCAAGTTTTTTCCACTGCTGTTGATGGACAAACTTCTGTGGAAATTCACATCCTCCAAGGGGAAAGGGCGATGGCAAGGGATAACAAAACTCTGGGTAAATTTCTGCTGGCAGGAATTCCCCCATCTCCCCGTGGTGTTCCACAAATAGAAGTATCCTTTGAAATTGATGTTAATGGCATCCTTAAGGTTGCCGCCCAAGATAAAGGCACTGGTCGAGAACAGAGTATTCGGATTACTAATACAGGCGGTTTAAAAGCCCATGAAGTAGAACGAATGCAGCAAGAAGCCTTAGTATTTGCTGAAGAAGATACAAAACGTAAAGCGCTGGTTGATCTCAAAAACCAAGCAGATAATTTGTTGTTTAGTTATGAATCTAGTCTCAAAGAAAATAGTGACTTTATTGGTGAGCAAATAAAAGTTTTAGCCAATGAAAAAGTGATTCAGCTTCGAGAAATTATGGCTAATCCCAGCATTTCGGTTACAGAATTTAAACGCTGCTTAGATGACTTTCAACAGACTTTATTTGCTATTGGTGCTGATGTATACAACAGAGCTAATACCCAAGAAAATATCACTGAGGTTGAAGAAGTTTCAGATAATTTGTTGGCATCAGAATTAGAGGAACCACCCAATCATACACCAGTACCACAATTGAACTTTGATTTTAATGACGAAAATACATTACAAGCTGATTATGAAGCAATAGATTAGTCATTGGTCATTGGAAAGTTACCGTCTTCTCCCCCTTGCACCCTACCCCTGCCTCTGCCCTCTAAGAGAACTCCACAAAAAAGTTGATCCAAATTTCTGCAACTAAAATGACCTTTCCTCCCCCTGCTCCCCGCTCCCTGCCCCCCTGCTCTCAAAACGACGGGATATTTTTTTATTTGGAAGTCTCTAATTAATATGGGAGGTTTTCCGCACCTGGTTGTGCGGCTAACACCTATGATTTGTCACCAGGGTTTTTCCTCGTTAGGTAGCACAATTGTAAGCAAGATAGTTTATGTGCCTAAGTTTGGCAGCTTTTTTTCTCTCCCATGAGGAAAGCAACTCTATATTTTAAACTTGCTGTGATTTTTGCGAAAGGTGAAAGGTAAACGGTAAAATCAATATATTATTAATAAAAATTTACTTTTGCTTTCTGCCTAGCTGTCCGGCAAGCCGCCTTCCCAATAACACTGCTTTATCCAAAGAATTCACCTGAGCGAGTTTTCGCCCTTGAGCGAATCACAGGAGTAAATCTGATCATCCTGACTGGCATACTGTGATAGCAGCTCCTCCAGGATATGACTTACCGTAGGATAGCAAGTGTTTGTGGCGTTTATTGCCTTCTGCTTTCTTCCTCTTAACTTTTACCTTTGCTATATGGCCCGCGACTATTATGAAATTCTGGGTGTCTCTCGTGACGCCGACAAAGAAGACATCAAACAAGCCTACCGCCGTTTAGCCCGGAAGTATCACCCAGATGTGAACAAAGAACCGGGAGCGGAAGATAGATTTAAGGAAATTAACCGCGCCTATGAGGTGCTTTCTGAGCCAGATGTTCGAGAACGTTATAACCGTTTTGGTGAAGCTGGTGTTTCAGGTGCTGCTGCGGCTGGCGCAGGTTTCCAAGACATGGGGGATATGGGCGGCTTTGCCGATATCTTTGAAAGTATTTTCAGTGGCTTCGCTGGTGGTGGTATGGGTGGCCCGACCACGCAACGACGGCGCAGTGGGCCAGTGCGGGGCGATGACTTAAGGCTAGACCTGAAGTTAGACTTTCGTGAGGCGGTATTTGGTGGCGAAAAGGAAATTCGTATTTCCCATTTAGAGGTTTGTGATACCTGTGGTGGTTCTGGTGCCAAAGCAGGGACTCGCCCTCGGACTTGTTCTACTTGTGGTGGTTCTGGTCAAGTCCGTCGTGTGACTAGAACACCTTTTGGTAGTTTCACTCAAGTCTCAACTTGTCCTACCTGTAACGGTACAGGAATGGTGATTGAAGACAAGTGTGATGCTTGTGATGGTAAGGGTACAAATCAAGTCCCGAAGAAACTCAAGATTACTATTCCGGCTGGGGTGGATAATGGTACGCGTTTACGTATCTCTCAAGAAGGAGATGCTGGTCAACGTGGTGGACCTCCTGGTGATTTGTATGTCTATTTATTCGTTAATGAAGATGAGGAATTCCAACGAGATGGCATTAATGTTCTCTCAGAAATTAAAGTTAGCTATTTGCAAGCAATTTTAGGTTGCCGTTTGGAAGTAGAAACGGTAGATGGGCCAGTGGAATTGATTATTCCGGCGGGAACTCAGCCGAATACAGTGATGAAGCTGGAAAACCGGGGTGTACCTCGCTTGGGAAATCCTGTTAGTCGAGGAGATCATCTGTTGACGATCTTAATTGATATTCCTACTAAGGTGATTCCAGAGGAAAGAGAATTGCTGGAGAAGCTGGCTAAAATTAAGGGAGACCGTACTGGTAAGGGTGGTCTAGAAGGATTTTTGGGAAACCTGTTTAAATAATGAATTCCCCTCATCTTTCCACTCCCGATGCTCAAATTGATTTGCGCGGCACTCCTTGCCCGATTAATTTTGTCCGCACAAAATTATGTTTGGAAAAAATGCTGCCGGGAGGTTTGTTAGAAGTCTGGTTAGACTCTGGAGAACCTATTGAGCAAGTTCCCGATAGCTTAACAATGGCAGGTTATCAGGTGGAGCAAATTACAGATTGCATGGGCTATTTTTCTTTGTTGGTACGCCGTCCCGCTACTGCCCAATGACAACAGTGGAAACTATGTCTACTAATGGACAGTTACTCGGTACGGTGCTAGCCGTGCAAGCTAATTTTTATCGCGTGCAGCTGGATGTAGAAGACAAGGAAGATTTTTCGCCACTCCCTCATCCCCCAATCCTCCTCTGTACTCGCAGAACCCGGTTGAAAAAAATCGGGCAGCAAGTGATGGTGGGCGATCGCGTCATTGTTTCAGAGCCAGATTGGTCTGGTGGTAGGGGAGCAGTTTCAGACGTTTTATCTCGTGAAAGCCTATTAGACCGTCCCGCGATCGCTAATGTTGACCAAATTCTTTTGGCATTTGCGGTGACAGATCCACCTTTGGAACCTTATCAATTAAGTCGATTTCTGGTAAAGGCTGAATCTACTGACGTAGATGATGTGCTGTTATGCTTAAATAAAAGTGATTTAGTCTCGCTACAGGTACAACAAGAAATTAGCGATCGCCTGTTGGGTTGGGGCTATAAACCACTATTTATTAGTGTTCAAAATAGCATCAATATTGATGTATTACTTAAGTATATAAATAATAAAATTACTGTCATTGCTGGGCCTTCCGGTGTGGGGAAATCTAGCCTGATCAATCTGCTGATACCCAATGTTAACCTGCGAGTGGGGGAAGTCTCTGGCAAACTAGCACGTGGTCGTCATACAACGCGCCATACAGAATTATTTGAATTGCCTGGAGGTGGTTTACTGGCAGATACTCCCGGTTTTAATCAACCTGATTTGGATTGTAGTCCCGAAGAATTAATCTATTATTTCCCAGAAGCCAGAGAACGATTAGCAGTGGCTAACTGTCGATTTAGTGACTGTCTGCATCGAGATGAGCCTGATTGTGTGGTGCGGGGTGACTGGGAAAGGTATGAGCATTATTTGGAATTTTTAGATCAAGCGATCGCCCGTCAAACTCAGCTTCATCAACAAGCCGATCCCGAATCAACGATGAAAATTAAAAGCAAAGGCAAGGGTAAGCAGCAGTATGAACCGAAGTTAGAGAGTAAAAAATATCGTCGTGTCTCCCGGAAAACACAGTTGCAAGAATTAGAGCAATTGTATAACGAACCCGAAGATTAAAGTGTTGAGTGCTGAGTGAGGAGTTGGTAGGGGCGGGTTTAAGTAGTCAATCTGTGGTTCGTCGCCATCATTAGTAAACCCACCTGTACATGAGTGTTAATTGGTCAACAATCTGGAAAAAATCTAGTTAAATATCTTAACAATACAGCCCACTAGAAAACTACAGTCACGCACCCCATAAAGTCTTAAAATATTGTTAATTTCGCCAAACCCTCGTTCTTAAACTTACAAGTACTACCCTAAAATCACTATGGCTATCGGCTACGTCGCGCTTGTACTTCATGCACATCTGCCCTTTGTTCGTCACCCAGAAAGTGACTATGTGTTAGAAGAAGAATGGCTTTATGAAGCCATCACCGAAACATACATTCCATTATTAAAAGTATTTGAGGGGTTAAAGCGAGACGGTATCGACTTCAAAATCACCATGAGTATGACACCGCCGCTAGTGTCGATGCTCCGTGACCCTCTATTGCAAGAACGCTATGACGCGCACCTAGCCCAACTAGAAGAACTTACAGAACTGGAAATTGAGCGTAATGTCAAGAATGGGCATCTTCGTTATTTAGCAGAACATTACGCTAATGAGTTTAACGAAGCACGTCAGATATGGGAATACTACAAAGGTGATTTGATCACAGGTTTTAAGAAGTTTCAAGATAGTAATAACTTAGAAATTATCACTTGTGGTGCTACTCACGGCTATCTACCACTAATGAAAATGTATCCACAAGCTGTGTGGGCGCAAATTCAGGTAGCTTGTGAACACTATGAGCAAACCTTTGGTCAAGCCCCCAGAGGTATTTGGTTGCCGGAATGCGCTTACTATGAAGGTGTGGAGCGAATGCTGGCGGATGCTGGTTTACGTTATTTCCTCACTGATGGACATGGGATCTTGTATGCCCGTCCTCGCCCCCGCTTTGGTACTTATGCGCCGATTTTCACAGAACCTGGTGTTGCGGCTTTTGGTCGAGATCATGAATCTTCCCAACAGGTATGGTCTTCTGAAGTGGGCTATCCTGGCGCAGCAGAATATCGGGAATTTTACAAAGATTTGGGCTGGGAAGCAGAATATGAATACATTAAGCCCTACATCATGCCCAATGGTCAGCGAAAAAATACTGGCATTAAGTATCACAAAATTACTGGTCGTGGTTTAGGGCTTTCCGATAAAGCACTCTATGATCCTTATTGGGCAAGGGAAAAAGCAGCAGAACACGCCGCTAACTTTATGTATAACCGGGAACGCCAAGTTGAGCATCTGAACGGTATTATGGGTCGTCCGCCCATTATTGTGTCACCCTATGATGCCGAGTTATTTGGTCACTGGTGGTATGAAGGCCCTTGGTTTATTGATTACCTGTTCCGGAAATCATGGCATGACCAAGGCACATATCAAATGGCTCATTTGGCTGATTATTTGCGGACAGAACCGACTCAGCAAGTTTGTCGGCCTTCGCAGTCGAGTTGGGGCTATAAGGGTTTCCATGAGTATTGGTTAAATGAAACAAATGCTTGGATTTATCCGCATTTACACAAAGCAACCGAACGCATGATTGAAATATCGCACATAGAAGCTGAAGATGATTTGCAGGAAAAAGCACTGAATCAAGCGGCGCGGGAACTTTTACTAGCACAATCTTCTGACTGGGCTTTTATTATGCGGACAGGAACAATGGTTCCCTATGCTGTGAGAAGAACGCGATCGCACCTAATGCGGTTTAATAAGCTCTACGAAGATGTTAAAATCGGCAAAGTCGATAGTGGTTGGTTAGAAAAAGTGGAATTAATGGATAACATTTTCCCTGAAATCAACTATCGGGTTTACCGTCCTTTGTCGTAATTTTTTTGAAAATCTGGGTATCAATCAACTTCATACCCATATCCCTGGCTTCTTTGAGAAGTTGGGGATTCATGCTTTGAGTTTTTTATGTTTAATTATTTATTCTCTACGTTAAATTTAAAGTAAGTCGGGGATTTAATCCCAGGAGCAAATGCTATGGATATATTGATTGAATCTACAAAAGATTTTGAACAAGATTTAGAGCAATTTAGTAATACAGAAAAATTTAAGATTATTAAAAAACTAAATCGATATGTTGAGTTACTTTCAACAGATACAAATTTATTTTATAAAAATAGCACACAATTAAGAAATATTAGACTTAATGAAAATTATGATTCTTCCATATATTCTCTGAGAATTAATGACAAAATTAGAATAATTCTGACGATTGATGATGATCCAATTTTTGATCGGACTGTAATAACTTTATTTAGAGCCGTCAAGCCTGAAGATGCACCAAAAGCATATAATTCAGTGGCGGAAACTCTTTACCAAGATTTTACTGTAGAAAATCAAGAAATTGAGGTTCATTCTAGCTAATGGCACAAATAAAGCCTCTTTTAGATGAATATGGTGTCATCCATGAAGCAATTAAGATTTTGCCAGAGGAGTTAAAAGTTGATTTTCTCCAAGCTTTAGCTGAACTAGAAGATAATGAGTGTCATCGAACTAGAAGTTTTCCTAAAACCAGGCTCCATAAAGTTACAGGTATTAAACAAGCAATATACAGAGCCGATATAGATAAAATATCAGGTTGGCGCATCCATATTCAATATATTGAAGGAAAAATACATTTAAAAGACATTATTGAAGGTCAACAACATGATGATGTAATTAAAGTTATTAAGTCAAAGCGGGATAGATATGAGTGATAATTCG
>NZ_JAYGHH010000019.1:27692-28516 GCF_034931045.1 Nodularia sp. UHCC 0506 | reverse complement strand
GTTAGTAGTTCGTAGTTCGTAATTCGTAGTTCGTAAAAATTACTGAGTTACTGGATTAATACTTTACAAGTAGGCGAAAAAATCTTCGGGAACTAATCTTAATTTGCCAGATTTAAAGTCAGAAATATCTACCCATAGGGCTTTATGTTGATGGTTTTTTGATTCAGAAAATATTAAGCTTTCCAATTGATAGAATTTAGCATCAACGAAATCACATTGATAAAGTTGAATAATTTCGTGTCCTTGCTTACCGTTACAAATAAATATACTTTCTATGCAACCGATATAGGTGATATTTGTTAAATCTGCTTGAATCTCTTCTTGAAATTCTCTTTTTAAAGCAGCTTCGCTAGTTTCACCAAAGTCAACTCCACCACCTAAAGCTCGATAATAAGTTTCTTTTTTAAGGGAATCGTAGCCTTCAGAAACAAAAATTCGTCCGCTATCCTGGATTAATCCTAAAGCTAATACCCGAATTTTTCCTAGTTTGCTCATCTAAAAATCTGCGGGGATATGGGAAATGTGTGTTTTAAAACTTAAGCATACAGTTAATTATCATACATAGCATGATTTGGGTTGTCACTATCTTCTACAGGCCAATCTTCATTTTCGCCACCGATGTATAATTCTTCAATAGCGACATATTCTTGATTTAACTGTTTGAGAGCATTGATTAAAATATCAAGGGCGATCGCATCAGCAGTTCCCATGTCAAACCAACAACGCGCCCACTGTCCTTCATACTCAAATTCTCCCATATTGTGCATGAGTGCCAGCAAGCTTTTATCATACCCTTCTGGGTCATAATTCATGTAGCTGATTTC
>NZ_JAYGHH010000019.1:1241-27667 GCF_034931045.1 Nodularia sp. UHCC 0506 | reverse complement strand
GCCTGTTTCTTGAACTTGCAGATTTTCGGCATTAAATGCACCTAATTTACCTAGATAAAACCAGGAATTAAAAACTTCTTCTATGTATTGCTTTTCGCGTCCAGAAGGAATTGTCGTGAATTTCAGCCAAATCCACACATCAAAAGGGTTAATTTCACGGAACTGAATTTGCATTGCGTTTGAATGTCTAATTTACTGGCTCTAAAAATAAGCATATCAGCAGTTAGCGGTGCTATCGTGTACACACAAGTTCTACTTGTCTGCATTTGAGCCTGTTTTACCCCCTAAATCCCCCAAGTTTGGGGAACTTTAAAAATTCTTGTTCCCTCATTATTAGGGGTTAGGGGGCGATTTGATCACTTGTATGTACACCGTAGGTAAGCGGGGAGACACAATATATCGCGTCTGTATGACTATTCCCTATTCTCAATCAACCACCTAAATTATTTAGCTGGTTAAAGGTATTGTTGCGTTCACGTTCAATTTGTCTGACCAAATCGGCGGGAAGTTGGGATCTTTTCGTCAAGGCTTTGTCGAAATTAACTACCGCTTCTTGGATTAATGACTGACTTTTAGCTTTTTGTCCCTGTTTTCTGAGGATTTGAGCTTTGAGATAGTACAACTCTGGATTATCTGATGTGGTTTTTAAAGCACTGTTCACATATTCCAAGGCTTGAGAATACTGTTTTAAATCGCGATAAGCAAGGGCTATACCCCGATCTGCCAAGTATTTAGGGGCTGCATTTGCTTTTAATCGCGCGATCGCATCATCAGGATTAGCAAAGGGTAAATTTACAGATAGCATCAAATCCATGTAGCCTTTGAGCAAATTTAGTTCTGGATCTTGAGGTGCGATCGCTTCTGCTCTGTCTAAATGTTGATAAACTTGTCGTAGGCGAGTTAAGGCTTGTGGCGCACCTTTGAGCGTACCTTCACGGGTGATAATTGATCCTCCTTCAAAAAAATGTCCGACAGCCGTGTATATATTGCCACGTAATTTGTCTGTAGCAATTAGTTTCTGCCCGGCTTCTAAAGTTTTCTTGCTGTAAGTTTCGAGTGTGCCTAAGTCTTTATTGACATAAGCTAAAGATGCCTTCATCGCATAAGCTAAAGGCTCATTTGGTTCAGTAGATATTGCTTTTTGCAGATAGCTTTCTGCTGCTAAATAATCACCCTGTTGAAAAATTGCTTTAAAAGCTGCTTCTGTATTGTCTCCAATGTTACGAGGTTCGTTAGTACGAAATGGATCACCAGCTAGAGAAGGATTAACCCACAAATTAAGTGCGATGATCACAGTTGCAAAAGTAGCCTGAACCTGCTGAGATAGTTTCACAAAACCGATGGATTTTTGAGGAGAAAATAGTTTATTCATAGTCACCTTTAAAAAAAATGCGGTTAAAATTGTCGTAACTGTTACTTAGAATCCTAAACAAAGTTAACTATAATTTGTGTCAGTTTCAGCCCAAATATTCTATACAGGTTGACTACGGCTATGTTGCTAGGTTCCCATGTTTGTAGCCTTTCTTAAGGGTAAACTTTGCCACAATGTAAACAAAAATGATTAGGGTATATTTTTGCAGTTAGTATCATATTTCCGCCAAAAACCTTGTAATTTCAGAAATTTAATTTTCTAGTTACTCTTAGAAATAATCCGCCAATTTTTTAATAATCCTAACAAATGCTCCATCTCAGAAATATAACGTATCACCCCACAGCCAGCCCAGTTGCGATTCTGAAATCAATTAATCTGGAATTAGTCCCCCAGCAGCTTGGTATGATTATTGGTCCGAGTGGTTCCGGTAAAAGTACCTTATTAGAAATTTTATCTGGACTAGCCGAACCAACTTCAGGTTCACTCTTCTGGCGAGAACAAGAACTGATCCCAGAACAGCTACAACAATTGGCGGGGTTAGTTTTTCAGTTTCCAGAACGGCACTTTTGCGGTGGTACTATTTTAGAAGAATTGCGTTTAGGGCATCCTGAGTTAAATTCAGAGCGAGTTAGAGGAGCATTAAGCGAAGTAGGATTAGAACATTTATCACTTTCCGCAGCACCTCATGCTTTGAGTGGTGGACAGCAGAGGCGTTTGGCTTTGGCGGTGCAATTGATTCGCCAGCCTAATTTACTATTATTAGATGAACCCACAGCCGGCTTAGATTGGTCAATGCGTCGGCAACTGGTAAATTTATTAGCGAAACTCAAAAAAGATTGGACACTGTTGGTAGTGACTCATGATGCTGGAGATATGCTGGCGATCGCCGACCAATGTTGGACACTCAACCACGGTGAACTACAATCAGTAGACCCGGAGATACTCAAAGCTAAAGAAGCTGTATAACAGTTAACAGTTGACCAATAACCAATGACCAATGACCAATGACTAACTTATTGCCAGAAATGGCAGAAATATGGCAGCAAACCTTAAATTGGCAACCCAACGCGCAACAACAGCAACAATTTCAGCATCTGTATGAATTAATCTTAAGAGGTAATCAACAGTTAAATTTAACACGCATTACTGACCCCCAAGAATTTTGGGAAAAACATCTTTGGGACTCTTTACGAGGAATTGCACCAAATGGGCAGTTTATCCCATCTCTGTTAGAAAATGCTTCTGCAATTGATATTGGCACAGGTGCGGGCTTTCCCGGAATTCCCGTGGCTATTACCATGCCTAATTGTCAAATGACTCTGCTAGATTCAACCAGGAAAAAGATTAATTTTATTGACGAAAGCTTGACTCAATTAAATCTTAGTAATGCTAAAACTTTTATTGGCAGAGTAGAAGAAATCGGTCATTATCCCCAGCATCGCAAAAGATATGATGTAGCTTTAATTCGTGCTGTTAGTAATGCGTCTGTCTGTGCTGAATACACTTTACCATTACTTAAACAGGGTGGTTTAGCTGTAATTTATCGTGGTAATTGGACAGAAGACGAAACTAAATCTTTGCAAAATGCGGTTAACCAATTAGGTGGGTTAATTGAATCTTTAGAACAATTTACTACTCCTTTAACTAACAGCATTCGTCATTGTTTGTACTTACGAAAAGTAGTCAATACTCCAGCTAGTTTTCCTCGTGCTGTAGGTATACCAACGCAAAATCCCTTGTTATAGAAACTCAACCCAACATCTCTTTAGTAAGAGGATGTTATAATAGGAGACTAATTGATCAAACTCTTACCACTATTTATCATCATATAGGAATCCGATTTGATTATTCAAAAAGTATATGTAGGATGTGTTTCATAAATCAAATATGAGTCCTATATATATACATCTTGACCTGCTACATACTACTTCTTTTACGGAGGCAGACAGTCACATGACACAAGAATTAACCGACCTCAGAAATAGTATTTTACAAGAACGTTACGCAGATGCTTTAGCTATTGTTGATGAGTTAGAGGGGATGAGTAAACAAGCAATTCTGCGTAATATTAAGTCTTATATCAACATTTTGTTGATTCATTTAATTAAAAATCAAGTAGAACGGCGGTTAACAAATTCTTGGGTGGCTTCTATTCGCAATTCTATTCGAGAAATTAAAAAGTTGAATATAAAAGATAATCATCAATCCTATTATGTTAATCAAGATGAATGGGAAACTTTGATAGAGGAGGAAGTGATTGAAGACGCTATTGCTGATGCCAGTTTGGAAGTGATGAATGGAAAATATAGTCAATTTCAACTTGCAGATATTATAGATAGAACTAAGTTAATCGCAAATGCTTTGCAGTTTTTGTCCCTTACTTATTCCTATTCAGCAAAGGAATTACCTGCAATTGTGGCAAAAAGTTTAACTCAGTTACCGGGTGGTGAAGATTGGAAAGCAGGGAGATGGTAAGCAGTAACAAAGGAATTAGCTATCAATGTATTTTTTAATGGAACCATAGAGACACAGAAGACATAGAGAGATCACAAAGAGAGGTTTTAATGAATGATTTGGGACTGCTAAAGTTATGGCTTCTGAGTGATTGATTGTACTAAATTGTGCAAATTAGCAGCAGTTGTTTCTGCTTTTCCATCTATGGGAAATACTAAAACACTTTTAATATCTTTGTTATTAATTATGTCTTTTAAGCGATGAAATTGGTTGTCACTAATGCCAATACCATCGACATCTCTCACATATTTTAATTCTTCTTGGTAATTGTCATCATTATACACTTGAATAAACACTCTATCGACGTTCCAGTTTGGCCAATCTGCTGCAAAATATCTTTTAGCCCAATAAGGATTATGATGGGAAATATCAAAACTAACATTGGAGTTAGCCTGTTTAATTGCACTTACCATTTGTTGAACAAACTTTGTTAAATTAGCGGTACGGTCTACTTGTCCTGGTAGTTCAGCATGGTAGCCTAAATAATCATCCCATTGCACTGCATCAATTTGGGGATATGTGGTGACAAATTCCACTGAGATATTTTTAAAGAAATTAGCAACTTCAGGAATTTCTACATCTAAAACATAATGTTCAATATTAGAGTAAGTTCTATCTATTCCAGGAACTACCCATCGACGCGCGATCGCTAAATCAAAAATAGGACTATTTTTATCGATTTTAATTCCTTTTTCAAAATAAGCATGAACTTCCATACCTTGCTGATGCGCTTCATCAATCAGCCAATCTAACCATTTATCTTGAAACTTATTAGGACAACTTTTAAAACCAAGTTTTTTTTGCATAACATCACTGTTATACATTGTACAACCATTGCCCCAAACACCATGAATTATCGTATTAAATCCTTGGGAATGATATAAACGCACCCGTTGCCTAATCGTTTGTTCGTTAGCATTATTAGTAATATGGTAACGACTAAAATAAATACCTCTAATTACTTTTTTCTGCCAAGGACTTTGAGGTAATGATGCTTTTTGTTCAGGGGTTTTTGGTGGTGAAGTTGGTTTTGGTTTAGTATCAGGATTTACTGTGTTTGTAGGTGTGGGAGTGGGAGTTGGAATTGGAATTGGAGTTGGAATTGGAGTTGGAGTTGGATTTACAATCGGTATAACTATTTCTTGATGTTGAGATACAAGATTAGTAAAAATATTGGCGATCATGTCTCGATTACCTTTTTGGCTCAATAACCACCAACTCCCTCCTAAAAGCAATAAAATTACTGATATGGGAATGTTCGCGCATCCACACCCCTTTGGCTCTTTTTTTTGTCGTGACATAGTATATGATGGCTCCCTGATGCGCTGAATCTATCTATCCAATATGTAGCATCAAGATAAATGATTGGGATTCCGGGAAAACTTCTAATTATGCAGTGTCAATAACTAAGGAATCATCGCCACTTTAATCACTTTACGCGCCTTCATATCACAAAATACCTGCTCTAAATCCTGAAGCGATCGCTCTTGACTAATCAGCAATTCAAAAGGTATTTTACCACTAGCTATCAATGCCAGCGCTGCTCTTACATATTCTGGTGTATTATGAAACACACCTTTTAAAGTCAGTTCACTGTAATGTAACTGCTCTGTATTGACTGTAATGCTTGTATCACGTGGACAACCACCGAATAAATTAACAGTTGCACCAGGACGGGCGCAAGCGATCGCAGTTTCCCAAACACTAGGTACACCAGTCGCTTCAATCACCACATCAGCACCCCATCCTTGAGTTAATTTTTTCACCACACCAGGAATATCTGGGATTTGATGATAATTAAAAGTTTGAGTAGCACCAAGTTTTTCACCAATTTCTAAACGGTGGTTATTACCTCCCCACAGCAGAACTTCCGCCACATCAGCTAAAACCGCTACAAACATCAAGCCAATGGCCCCATCTCCCAAAACAACTACCCTGTCTTCAGGTTTAATATCAGAACGAGCGACACCGTGCAAAACACAGGCTAAAGGTTCCGTCATTGATGCCAATTGCCACGGTAACTCATCGGGAACCCTCAACATATTATGCTGGACTATTGCGGCCGGGATTTTTAGATATTCCGCAAAAGTGCCATTATTCCAGGTAATATTCGGACATAAAGAATATTCTTGGCGTTGACAAAAGAAGCATTTCATGCAGGGTGCAGAGTTATTAGCCACAATGCGATCGCCTATTTGCCAATCTGTCACACCAGCACCCATAGCCACAATTTCCCCTGCGGCTTCATGACCAAATAGCGTCGGTAGTTTCAGCATTTTCGCATGACCACCACGCCGCCAAACCTTCAAATCTGTACCACAAGTTGTAGCCGCACCCACTTGGATGACAACTTCACCAAATCCCGGAGTGGGTTCAACAACCTGCTCTAAACGTAAATCTTCCTGACCGTAAAGTAACGCTGCTAACACAGCTTTTGACCTAATTAATTAGCCTCACCCGATTTTATCAGATCGCGGAAATAGGGCAGAAAAATTCTTCCTCATCTCCCCCAGCGCTGGTTCACCATATTGAATCAAATTTTTGACTTTTGACTTATTCCCTTAATATTGGCTGAGGAAGCACTGCTGTATTATGAACTTCCCCACGAGGATGAGACACACGAATTACAGTCAACAGAGGTACTTCTTGCCTACAAGACTGGCAAAACCAATATAATTCACCATGGCGAACATGACGCAGAATAGAACCACCGCAACACGGACAAGCATTTGCTTTCATATTCATATCAATATCCCCCTAATACAAAGTTGTTGTTTAAATTGGTGAAAAAAAAATTGTTAAAACCGGGCTGTAGCCGCATCTAAATAACCATTTAAATGAATGCGGCTGGTGATAATTTGCTTGTAAACTGCTTCATAGCCGTTAACCATTTGGTTAACACTAAATTTGTTTTCTATATGTTTTCGACAGGCTTGACGATTGAGTGTCAGCGCCGCAGGAATCATTGTTGCCATTTCTTCATAGTTTTGGCAGATAAAACCTGTTTCACCGTGAACAATTACTTCTGGTACAGAACCTAAATTTATAGCAATCACTGGGGTTCCAGCCGCCATTGATTCAATCATGACTAAGCCAAAAGGTTCTTGCCAATTAATTGGAAATAAAGTTATAGCAGCATTTCCCAGCAGTTTAGCTTTTTGGGCATGGTTGATTTCGCCCAGATATTCAATTTGCTGACCATCAATATGGGGGACAATTTCTTGTTCAAAAAATTGAGCATCACTAATATCAACTTTTCCTGCCATTTTCAAGGGATAACCAGTCTTTTTTGCAATGGCGATCGCTTGTTGTGGCCCCTTCTCTGGGGAAAATCGACCTAAAAATGCTAAATATTGCGGTTCTGGTGGTTGGGCTATAAATGGATAATCGGTTGGTTCTATGCCGTTATAAACTGTAGTTACGTAATTTAATTTGATTTGACGCTGGGCTTTACTAATGCTGACAAAAGGTTGCTGGTGATGGTATCTAAAAATTTTTTGGTTATCTTGAGTAAAACTGTTATGCAGAGTATGGACAGTGGGAGTTGATACCAAACTAGCCAAAGGTAATGCCCTCATCCCTACATGAGAATGAATAATATCGAACTCCGCAGCGTGTTGATAAACTTGGCTAAGTTCTAAAATTTCATACCCTGCATAATCTTGAACATATTTATCCAAGCGCAATGCCAGGGGAGAAACTGCCTTTAAATCAGCCAAGGTTTGAGAGTCACCAGAAGCGAACAAAGTAACTTCATGACCGCGACGAACTAGTTCATCGGTTAAGTGACTTACTACCAGTTCAATTCCTCCATAACTGGGAGGCGGAACTCGTTCCCATAAAGGGGCGACTTGAGCGATCTTCATAAAGTTGTTTCGGTTCAGCCGAGAAAATATCCGGCAAAGCAAGTAAAATTCTCATATTTAAAACCAGAGGAAATATACTTACTTTGTTCAGATTTAAATTAACCTCAATTACCTTTGGGAGAGTAATCTTGGTTAACCGTACCTTCAACCACTACCAATACATTTTAAAACATCAAAAATAACTACTAAGCAGCTACACTTTTAAAATATAGCTTAGGTTTTAGCCGTTGCATCTACCTTGGGGATCATGCCATTATGAGGATTTTTGGTAGCTAAACTGACAAAATAAACTATTTTGTAGCTGGTAATACTAAAATTATCAGTGAGTATCAATTTTTCTTAAGTTCAAGTTAACCAAAATGGATATATTAGGTCAAATTTAAACAATTGTAAAAATATAACTTATTAAAAATTAATATTGATTTTCCACACTGAAAACTAACAAATGAAAATTGCCACTTGGAATGTTAACTCAATCCGGACTCGTCTAGAACAGGTGATATTTTGGTTAAGCGAAAATCCCATTGATGTTCTCTGCTTGCAGGAAACAAAAGTTGTAGATGCTGATTTTCCGCGATCGCCTTTTGCAGAACTGGGCTATCATGTTTATTTTTCTGGACAAAAAGCTTATAACGGTGTAGCCCTAATTAGCCGCCAACCACTGATGGAAGTCAGCGCCGGTTTCACCCCCATTTTATCCCATATCGATCCACTCTGGGATGAGCAAAAGCGAGTGATTACAGGCGTAATTGACGGCGTTCGCATTGTAAATTTATATGTCCCCAATGGTTCCGCCATAGGCAGTGAAAAATACGAATTTAAGCTGCGCTGGCTGACAGTGCTAAGAGAGTATTTACAAACCCTTTTACTTTCACAACCTGGAATTTGTATGTGTGGTGACTTCAACATTGCCCTAGCAGCTGAAGACATTCACGAAAACGCCAATCCAGACAATCACATCATGTCATCAGAACCAGAGCGTCAAGCCTTACGAGATATTCTAGAATTGGGATTTGCTGATGCCTTTCGTAAATTTACTAGCGAAGGTGGAAACTATAGTTGGTGGGACTATCGCGCCGCCGCTTTTAGACGCAATCGGGGTTGGCGAATTGACCATCATTATCTCACCCCCCTGCTGTATGAACGTGCTAAAAGCTGTATTATTGACGTTACCCCCAGAAAATTGCCCCAACCTAGCGACCATACCCCAGTAATCGTCGAATTTTAGATTAGTGTGTAGATGGAATTCATCACCGAAAATCCTTATGTTTCTGGTAACTGGAGCAACGGGAGCAATTGGTCGCCGAGTCGTGCGACTCCTACGCCTAGAGGAAAAATCAGTGCGGGCTTTTGTCCGCCTCACTTCGCGTTATAACGAATTAGAACACCGAGGAGCAGAAATCTTTATCGGTGATTTGCGACGAGACAAGGATATTGCTAAAGCTTGTCGGGGTGTCGAGTACATCATCAGCGTTCACGGTTCTGATGGTGACTCCTTATCCCTGGACTATCGCGCTAATATTGAACTCATTGATCAGGCTAAAGCTCATGAAGTAAAGCATTTCGTCTTTATTTCTGTACTGGGAGCAGAACGGGGCTATGAAGATGCGCCTGTATTTAAAGCCAAACGAGCAGTGGAACAATATCTAGAAGCTAGTGGCTTGAATTACACAATTTTACGCCCATCTGGATTAGCATCTAACTTGCTGCCGTTGGCAGAAAGGTTTCGGGAAACAGGTTTATATTGGCTGATTGGTGATCCTAAAAACCGGACTTCGGTTGTCAGCACCGATGATTTAGCCAAGATAGTAGTCAATTCCATCACAGCTGAAGGCGCGTGCAACCAAATATTACCAGTGGGAGGTCCAGAAATTTTATTGCGTGAGGATATTCCCCAAATTTTTAGTCGCATCTTCAATAAAGAACCAATCGTCATTAATTCACCCTTGTTTGTTGTGGATGGTTTACGTAGTGCATTAGGTTTATTTAATCCCCAAGCAGAAACAGCTTTCGGAACCTACAGAACATTACTGTCAAATGAGTTTTTCTGTAGAAAAGAGGAAATAGCCAACTTAGAAAGAATTTTCAATTTTCACTTGGAAACTTTAGAAAATTTTCTGCGGCGCTATCTCGCAGTTTGAATAAGGTAGGGAGTAGGTAGGGGCGGGTTTACACAACGAAGAAGGCGGGCAGGATGCCCACCCCACAATATGATTAAACCCGCCTAATCCCCAGTCCTCAATCCTCCATCCCCATTCGCCCCAATAATCGAAAATTTTATGAAATATTCCTTACTGGCAAATGCTGCTCAAGCTCGACAAACCAAACAACAATTTGCCAAACCAGAAGACCAACTATCTTATGAAGTCGGTAAGGCTGTACAGGAATTACCACCGCTATATACCAGAGTTTTAGCAGGAACACTGAGCTTAGTGGTATTTGGAGCGATCGCTTGGGCAAATTTCTCTCAAATTGATGAAGTAGCGATCGCCCCTGGGGAACTAATCGCCTCTACACAGGTGCGACCGGTGACATCCTTGGGCGGTGGTTCAATTGTGGATGTGAAGGTAAAAGAAGGCGATCATGTCACTAAAGACCAAGTTTTAATTCAACGCGACACAGACTTACAACAAACAGATGTAACTCGCCTCGCCCAATCTGCCAAATTAATCACCGAAGATTTAGAGCGTTTGCAAGCAGAACGCATCGGGACGACAACGGTTGCAACAAAACTACAAGACGAACTTTTAGAATCGCGCCTTGCAGACTACCAAGCCCGTCAAGCTGTCACCGAAGCCGAAGCAAATCGCCAACTAGCAATTATTGAACAGGTAAAACAACGCCAAAAAAGGTTGCAAGAAAACCTGGTAAATGCTCAAATTAGCTGGAAAAATGCTCAAGCTAACGTAGTCAACGCGGAAAATTTAGTTGTCGGCATTGAAAAAAATATTGCGATCGCGCAACAAAGAGAAAGAAACCTCAGCACCCTCATTGCACCCGGCGCATTACCGAGAATTGATTACCTAGAAGCCCAAGAAAGATTAAATCGCGCCAACACAGAAATGACCAGAGCCAAAGATGAGGTCATAAACGCCAAAAATAGAGTCACAGAATCTCAAGACAGAATAGCATCCTTAACCAGAGAAATTGCTGCCCAAGCCCAAGACATTCGCCAAGCCGAACAAGCCTATCAAGGAGTTCGCAAACAAGCGCAGCGTTTGAAATCTGAGCGTCAAAGCGAGATTTTAACCCAAATAAAACAGCGTCAAGAAGAACTCAACAATATTAAAGGTCAACTAGAACAAGCCAGAAAACAGCAAGCCGGGGAAACAATTAAAGCCCCAGTCGCCGGGACAATTTACAAAATTCAAGCCACCCAAGGGCCAGTTCAAGCCGGTGAAGAATTACTGTCAATTTTGCCTGCGGGAGAAGAAATATTATTAGAAGTAAAAGTCCTCAACCGCGATATTGGATTTATTCGTCCAGGGATGACAGCAAAGGTAAAAATGGCAACCTTTCCCTTTCAAGAATTCGGCACAATTGACGGTAAGGTTGTGCAAATTAGTCCTAATGCAGTCGTTGATCAAGACTTAGGTTTAGTCTTCCCCACCAGAATCAAGCTCAGTCAACACTCAATGAAAGTTCGGGGAGAAGAAGTAGCATTTACCCCCGGAATGTCAGCCAATGGGGAAATAGTCACACGTCAAAAGTCAGTTTTAACCTTCATCATTGAACCTGTAACCCGGAGATTTAGCGAAGCCTTTTCAGTTAGATAACGGCAGAAGCAAGGGGGATGAGGAACTCCCCTGGAAAATTAGAAACCGGGGAAAAATTTTCTAAATTCTTCTATTTGTTGCTGTAATTGATTGAGAATTTTTTCGATATCTGTAGCATTCTCGTTATTTTGCTCAACTCCATCAGTATTGAAGATGTTATGAGCCATGCTGCTCAGATCATTGACGGTATTATTGTCATATCGGCTGATGTTTCCTAAATTCATAGATGAGCCTCTGCTGAAAAAAGAAGACGAAGGAGGCAAGTTAGAAGCTGCTGTATTACTATCAATTAAAATGGTTACTGGTAATTCCAACTGCAATCTAGTTTCTGATCTACTATTGTCTCCCATCTCTGCAATTCTCCCAGAAATTACAGGGCTAATATTGAAAGACTTAGAAGTTAATCCTGGTGTACTATTTCCTGATGTTTCTATAATGATTTGCCGGATTTGAGCATCAGTCAAACTGGGATTAGCACTCAGCATCAAAGCAACGACACCAGCAACATGGGGAGTAGCCATAGATGTACCACTATATGTAGCATACTGATTACCAGGGACTGTCGAATAGATACCAACTCCTGGCGCAGTCACATAGGGAAACGCATTCATCCCCGCTTGGTTAGAGAAGTTAGCCATCTGATTATTGCTATCAACTGCCCCCACTGCTAATCCCCAGTTGTTGGCATAGCGAGCCGGATAGTTGGTAAATGGGTAGCCATTATTACCTGCTGCCATTACCACTACAGCACCTTTACTACTAGCGTATTGAATAGCCGCTTCCAAGGTGCTGTTAGGAAAATTACCACCCAGGCTGAGATTAATCACATTAGCACCATTATTCACCGCATAGTAAATACCATCAGCCACAGAACTAGTACTGCCTGCCCCGTCATCATTCAACACTTTTACTGGCATAATCTTGGCATCATAGGCAATACCAGTCACCCCGAAGCCATTATTTTCTCCAGCAATGGTTCCCGCCACATGAGTACCGTGACCATTTACGTCTATAACGTTGTTGCTATTATCAGCAAAACTCCAACCTTGAACGTCATCAATATAGCCATTACCATCGTCATCTATACCATTACCAGGAATTTCTCCGGAATTAGTCCAAATATTATTTTTCAAATCTGCGTGGTTGTAGTCAACCCCAGTATCTAACACCGCAATCACAATACCTTTACCGGTGTATCCTTGCGCCCAGGCTGCTGGGGCTTTCACTAAATCTGCTCCCCAATTATTACCCCCAAGACGAGGAACATCACCAAAAGTATTCTGACCAGCAGCTCTAGCTACTGCTGCACCAGCGTTAATCAAGCCATAGCCAGAGGTGAAATTATAATTAGCAGCTTGGACAGAAGTTGCCGTAACATCACTTACTGAATTAAAGCTACTACGGCCACTAAAGCTATATTCATTCTGGGTTTGAAATATATCAACTGAGGAGATAACGCTGGAATTTAGTCCGTTATGAGGAAAGAAATTGTGACTCATATCGTCAATGGGCATATAGATATTCTCCTCAAACAGAGTATTTGTTGGCAACACTAACTGTTAAAACCTGTGTCCAAGGTTTTAAAATACAGGGTGGGTTTACCCCCTTTGCCAAAAATTACTATAAAATCAAATAGCAAAATGACACTTTTTTGACTAAAAAACATAGTGAAAAGTGTAATCTTCCTAAAAATTATGAGTTTTAAAATTCAAGGTGCGTTAGCCTATGGCATAACACACCTTATGAACTTAATGCTAAATATTGGCTTGTTGGCGTTGATATAGTGACCAGTACAGACCTTTTTGTTGTAACAAATCTAAGTGAGTACCGCGTTCAGCAATTACGCCTCGTTCTAAAACTAAAATCATATCAGCACGTTTGAGGGGAGCGAAACGGTGAGCAATTAAAAACACAGTGCGATGCGCCGAAACTTTTTGTAAGTTTTGCAAAACTTGTTGTTCAGTTTCACTATCTAAGGCGCTGGTAGCTTCATCTAAAACTAAAATTGGTGCTTGGGAAAGAAATAATCTGGCTAAGGCGATGCGTTGTCTTTGTCCACCAGATAAGGCTGTTCCTCTTTCTCCCACGTTGGTTTCGTAACCGTAGGGTAATTGACTAATAAAGTCGTGAGCTACAGCTAGTCTGGCAGCTTCTACTACTTCTTCTGCACCAATGTCAGGATTACCAAGGGTGATATTTTCCAAGATAGTACCGTTAAATAAAAAGTCTTCTTGGAGAACGACGCTAATTTGTTGCCGTAGTGAGGCTAAATCCGCACTTTTAATATCAAATCCATCAATTAAAATCCTTCCTGATTCAATTTGATAAAGGCGCTGCAATAGCTTGGAAAGGGTACTTTTCCCAGAACCACTGCGGCCAACAATTCCGACAAATTGCCCTGGTTCTACGTCGAAGGAGATGCCTTTGAGAACAGGTTCAATATGTGGTTGGTAACGGAAAAATATTTGCTCGAAGGTGACTTGACCTTTGAGGGGTGGTAAAACTAAACCTGTACCAATTTCTGCTTCGGGAGCGATGTTGAGAATATCACCAATCCGATCTACAGAGAGTAGGACTTGTTGCAGATTTTGCCATAGTTGCACTAAACGCAATAATGGCCCGGTAACTCTTCCCGATAGCATTTGAAAGGCGACAAGTTGCCCAATGGTTAAGTTTTCCTCAATGACTAATTTTGCACCAAACCAGAGAATCAGTAAGGAGGAAAAATTGGTGAGAAAGTTACCAATATTACTGCTAATGTTAGAAGTGGTAGAAGCTTTAAATCCTGTACGCACAAAACGGGCAAATAATCCTTCCCAGCGATCGCGTGCTACTGGTTCAGCTGCATGGGCTTTAACTGAGTGTATCCCTGAAACTGTCTCTACCAGAAATGATTGACTATCGGCACTGCGATTAAAGGTTTCGTTCAGCCAGTTACGCAGAATTGGGGTAGAAATAATTGTTAATGCCGCAAATAAGGGCAACACTGCCAAGGCCACAAAGGTGAGTTGGACGTTGTAGTAAAACATCAAGACCAAGTACACCACAGCAAAAATACTGTCTAAAATTACAGTTAATGCTGTCCCGGTGAGAAACTGGCGAATTTGTTCTAGTTCCTGAACTCTGGCTATGGTATCTCCCACACGCCGAGATTCAAAATAAGCTAAAGGTAAACGCATGAGATGGCGAAATAGTTGCGCCGATAAGCTCAAATCTAAACGCCGGGCGGTATGAGTGAAGATAAATAGCCGCAGTATACCCAGTATAGATTCAAAGGTAGCGATCATTAAGAGTGCGATCGCCATGACATCAAGAGTGGGCAAACTCTGCTGCACCATCACTTTGTCAATCACAACTTGAGTAATCAGTGGTGTCCCCAAACCTAAAAGCTGTAACGTAAAAGACGCTAGTAATACTTCTCCTAGCAGTTTCCGGTACTTCCAAACTGCTGGGGTAAACCAACCCAGGTTAAATGTGTCTTGTTTAGATACCAGTTCAACTTGCCAGAGTTTACCATCCCAAGCCGCCTCAACCACTGACTGAGGTAAACTTTCACAAGCATAATTATCGTTGAGGGGATTAGCAATAATTAGGTTAGATCCTTGCATTCCATAGGCTACCACCCAGGAAGCTGGCGGTGACGAATCTAATTGCCATTGTAGAATGACTGGAAACGTTAACTGCCGCAAATCCGCCCAATTAACTTGCAATCTTCGCAACACCAAACCTAACTTTTCCCCTGCTTCCACCAAATGTTTCGGGCGTTGTCCCCTGAGTTGGCGTTGCACCCATTCCAATTTAACCGGATGTTCTAAGTGTTGCGCCACCATTGTTAAGCAAGCCGCACCTGTATTCCAATTAGAAACGAAGGGATAACCAGATTTGACTACAGTCGCGGATGGGAGAGGCTTCTGTATTTCCTTGGTTTCCGGCTGAATTTCTTTAATATCCTCCGTTTCCTGCTGTTCTTGGGCAGTTAACCAAAACTCATCTATTTGGGGAGTAGAAAACTCTGCCCATAGCGCTGTATGCCAACACACTACTATTACTTCTTTACTAGCAGCTACGGCTTTACAGTCCACAGTTAGTTGATATAAATCGCCAAACCAATCTCCTGCTTGTAGGGCTGCTAATGGTTTACCTTCTCCTTCTTCCCGCAAGCGGACTTTACCAGTAAAAATCCAAAACTGCTCGCCACTTGCTGCCGTTGACCAAATTTTTTCTCCTAAACTATACTGACGAATTTCTGCCTGAGTTTGTAATTGGGATTGTTGTTCTTTCGTCAGCCAACATAGGGGGGGTTGATTCCAAGGTAGAGAATCTAGGGCGTTTACTTGTAGAGATTGATTATCCA
Organism: Nodularia sp. UHCC 0506; assembly: GCF_034931045.1. Classification (NCBI taxonomy): domain Bacteria; kingdom Bacillati; phylum Cyanobacteriota; class Cyanophyceae; order Nostocales; family Nodulariaceae; genus Nodularia; species Nodularia sp. UHCC 0506. The sequence goes on along the minus strand of NZ_JAYGHH010000019.1, from coordinate 11,785 downwards.
GAACTTTTAGCTCATTTGTAGTTTGACCGTCAGCTTTTGAATTTTCTCGACTAGCCATTTCTCAAATAATTCATTTTGTAGTGCTTGTTGAAGTTGCGTATCTTCTAAAGACGCGGGCAAAAATTGTTCTACGCGAAATAAGCCATAACGTCCTTCGATTTCTATAGGACCGACAACTTGTCCCGGATTAGCTATATCAATAACTGCTCTCAATTGATCTGGCATTGTGCCTCGGCTGACTGGCCCCATCATGCCGTTGACCATGCGATCTTCTGACAAGGAATATTCTTTCGCTAGTTGCTCGAAACTACCTCCTTCTTCAATTTGGGTTTGTAGTTCTTCAGCTATTTCTCGATTGTCAACAACAATCCGGGAAATTATCACCCGATCTAGAAAAATTTTGCGTTCAATAAAATATTCTGAGATTTTTGCTTCTGCAATCAAAACCTTCAGTTTTTCTAATTTAAAGCTAAAGGCAATTGATTCGTAAAAGGTAGCGTAGTCTGTCACATTTTTCTGTAACCATTCTTGAAAGATTTGGGGGTCATTTAGTTGATTTTTGAGGCGAAAATCAATAATGGTCTGTTCTGTTAAAGCGGGGCTAATTGCAATGTCATATCGTGTTTGGATTTCTTGTTCAATCACATACTGACGCAGAATGTCGCCAATGAAATGCGCTAATTTTCCAGAGGCTTGCAGATATTTTACTGCTTGATTTATAAAAATTGGTTGGTCATTTACTGTCAAAAATGATGAAGATTCCATGAACTAATCTGATAAGGAACAGCGAAAGTTTGATATATTACAAAATATATATGGGCAAGTTTAAAACTGAGACAATCGAAAATATCAATCGTTATAGCAAAGTGCTGAGTAAATACCACGTAGAGACTGGTTTATAAATATGCTCAATTACTAATAATAATTTTAATAAACCAGCCCCGATATCAAGGCTTTTAGCAATCAACAATGTCCTAAACTCTTTGGCGCTTGATATGTATAGATACACGGAAATTACACCCCAAGAGTGTTCTGTAAATTTACTTGCAATTTTTGAGCAAGAATTTAGGCAGTAATGATTGTCCAGAATAAGGCGAGTAGCATGGCCGCGATCGCGCCAATTAATGTGTTAAAAATGTTTACTACTTCATTGGTCAACCAGTCATATTTAGATTGCAACGTTGCACCAATCACACTTTCTAAATTGGTGGCGATAAATGCAGCTAATATACACCAACCTACTCCGAATAAATCTATCAAACCAACTGCCCAACCTACGCAAGCGATCGCAATCGAAGCCACCACACCTGCTAAGGTTCCCTCTAAACTCACTGCTCCCTCTGTACCACGAGGCACTAGTTGGAGTGTAGTAATCAAAAAGGTGCGTTGACCGTAGGCTTTACCCACTTCACTCGCAGTGGTATCAGAAAGCTTGGTACTAAAACTCGCTACATAGCCTAACAACAGTAGCAACTGGGGATTAGGAACTAGGGACTGGGTATTGGGTATAAGTAGTCCATAATTGAGAATTCCTACTCCCAATGCACACAAAGCCGCAGTCAGAGCCGAACCCCAAACATTTTCCGGGCCTCTAGCTCCAGAACGCTTTTCCGCTATTCCTGCTGCTTCTTTTTGTGCCATACCAATACGTGTCACACCAGAACCAACTAAAAAATAGAACCCTACCACTAGATATCCTTGCCAACCGAGAGTTACCCAAATTAGAACTCCCAGAAACCAGGCGTGCAAAATTCCGGCTGAGGTTAGAAGCTGTTTGGGAGCAATCCATACTAAACCCAATAAAATTGTGTTCAATCCTATTGCTATCAACCAGGGATTTGCGAAGTCTATCAAAAATAACATCAGCAATAAATCATCAGTAGTTTTGCCAGAATATCAACAGAATAACCAATTTTAGAATTGGAATGTTGAATTTCTGCCACTACCTCATTCAAAAAATGTTTAGGTTATATTCCTTATACACTTCAAGGAGAGAAAAAACAGGGAAAACAACAAAAATAATCTTTCCCTACTTTTACAGACGCAATTTAACGCATCTCCACTCCTATTTACACAAACATCGTTACAAGGTTATATGTTTAAATTATCTAAAACTGTGTGCAAATTGACCACAATTGGTTTTGAATCATAGATTTGTCATAACATCAACCATTTCTACAACAAAATAGCTATGAGCCAAACTTTATTTCATTTAGCTTTTCCTGTAACTGACATTGCCCAAACCAAAGCATATTATGTCAATGCCCTCGGTTGTGTCCCTGGTCGTGAAAGTCCTCAAGCCCTGATTCTCAACTTTTACGGTAATCAATTGGTAGCGCACGTCACTAAGGAAACTCTGTCACCCCAACGAACTATATACCCCAGACATTTTGGATTAATTTTCACTCAGGAACATGACTGGGAAGATTTACTAAAAAAAGCAGAAAAGCAAAATCTAGTTTTTCGGGAATCACCTAAAAGTCGCTTTGTTGATTCTCCCTTAGAACATCGCACCTTTTTTTTAGAAGATCCCTTTTATAACTTGATGGAATTTAAATATTACCGCCACCCAGAGGCGATTTTTGGCAGTTATCAATATAGCCAAATTGGTGAACAGACTTAACTGGTTCTGACAAAGCAGATACTACAGCGGCCAAACTTCTGGCATCTGTTAACATCCAAGAGTGCAGTACAACCGGTACTAATACTTCTTTTCCCAGTGGCATTTGTGAACTTTTTGCCGGCACTATCATCAAATCATAGGGTGTCCAGATCGAAGTAAAATTTAGTTGCCCTAACATCATCACATCAGCATTTAAATCCTGAAGAAATTCACTATTGGGGCGCATTTGTAAGCAGCCGTGACGTTGAGACGCATAGGCCACCATAGTTCCATGATGAGGTGAGGAAATACTAATAAATCGCTGTACACGGTTAATCCCTCCTAGCCGTTGCAAATAGTAACGGCTGACAATTCCTCCCATGCTGAAGCCTATTAAATCGATTGGTTGTTCTGGGGCAAAGATGTTGATTACATAATCAGCTACTTGTTGTGCCAAAATATCAAGACCAACTTCACCATTATTAGGAACGAGATCCAGGGTATACACAGACCAACCCAAGTGTCTTAAGTAACCCACCATTTTATTAAAAACGGCTCCTGTGTCATCAATACCATGTATTAATAACACGGGGTTGCGCTGTTGGTTTTTGGTGTTCATTTCCCAAGTCTGCCTGTTCAAAAGTCTGTAGGAAATTTAGCTGAATACTGTTATTAGCTGCCAATAGGCTATGACACTTCTCCCACTGGTTGAAAAATGGGAAAATTCAATGATATTGAAGATTTTTTTCATGAATCACTGGCACGGGCTAGTGCCGTAAGACGGAAATCAAAAGTCAAAAATCAAAAAGTTTATTCTATTGTCCAAATTTTTCATTAATCTGTGTTGGCTAAACAAAAAAATGTTAATTTTAATTAAGCATTATTTCATAATCTTGCTCTTAGCCACCATAAAATTTAATAATTAATTCCTGATGTCTAACAGTTGTGAGTACTTGCACTCAGGAGTTAAGACTATTTGCCCTGTAGTTTTACTACAATGTTAGTTAAGTGGACAATTATAAGCTTTGTCACCCTAATTGCACAGTTGGTGCAAAGAAATGTAATATGCTGCATTTTTTTACAGATATATAAAGACGGGAGAAATTTTCATGTTCGGTTTTATCAAAAAGTTAATCACGGGTATTCTGGGTTTTATCACTGGGTTGTTACCTGGCAAAAAAAGCAATGGTTACTACTTGGAGTTAGATGAACCTGCATCTGAGAAAGCACCAGCACCTACACCTAAAAGTCAAGAGGGATCTCCAGCAGCTACAGCCAATGGGACAAAAGCTGCGGCTTCAGTAGCAGTAAATTCGCCAGCAGATGCGCTTGCTGCTAAAAATGCGACTAAAGTAGAGTCTTCCAAAAATGGCAAAGCCCCTCAAGCTGAACCTACCACAGCCCCAGCAGCAACATCCAATGGGACAAAAGCGGCTCCTGCTGAAACTACATTTGCACCCAAATATCTTGCTCCTTCCGGTTCTAGCTCTAATCGTCGTCGTCCAGGCGCTAATATGAGTTCTTTCTTAGATATGGCTAATAAGATGAAAACTTCTAACTAAGTCAGTGCATGGGAAAAGTTAGCTCTCCCTGAAATTTTTAGCTTTGTTCAAAAATACCAAGCCACTATATAAATGAAAGGCTGGGTCCCAATTAGTCTGTTCTCTCCGCAATAGGTGAATGTGAGACTGAATGCTTCCCAGCATTTCTATTTGATCTAATGCTGTTTCTGCGAAGTGTGTAAAGTTTGACCAAGCTTTAACTTGTGGTATCTGTTGTGAAATCCATTGCAGTAAGCTATTCCAATTAATTCGGATTGTATTTTGACTAGCTTGAGCAGCAATTTCTACACCTTTCTGGTATTCATAACCATGATCATAAAGTCGTAGTATGCAATTTTTAGCAGCTAGGTGTAAATCACAAAATTGAGCATAATCTTGAGTTTGGGTTTTCCACTCTAATTCCCAACGGTTGTTAACGTCTATCACTTGCTCAAAAATAGGTATCATTCCTACTACTTTGGCGGTGACTTCTGACCAGTCAAAGGTGAGAGAACCGAGTTGATTTTCTTGGTTGCGGTAAACAAGAGTAGGTTTGGGGTCAGATGCGGAAAAATGTTTGACCTGAAAAACTTGAATTTGCTGTATTGCAGCTATGGTTGTCCAAAAGCAAGGAATCCCAACTTGCTGTAGCTGTTGACCATAGAATTGGAGTTTTCCTATTTGTCCAGTCTGATACAGTCTCCAGCCGCGACTTGGTAGCACTAGTTTTGCAGTGTAGGGGTCTAGTTGCATAATTTGAGCGAATTTCGGTGCAGCTGTAGTTTTCAGTTCAGTGGCTAAAGGTTCTAGGACTAATATGCCAAGTTCAGCATGACTAGGTTCAGATGTGGCTTGGGATATGGCGCGTTGTCTTTCTTCTTGAGCAATTTCTTGGAGTCGCTGCAAACCTTGGCGGGCTTGGTTGACTATTTTGGTGTTGGTTGTATTCCGTAATAGTTGCCGATAAATTGTTTCGGCTTCCTGGTGTTTTCCAGACACTTGATGTAACTGTCCTAAATAAAATTGCACCCAAGGATTTTCGGGTGACTCTTTTAACAGCTGTTTGATTAATTTGGCAGCTGTGTGATAGTCTTGACGCTCAAAGGCAGTGGCAACTTGCTTAATCATTTTATAGTTCGTAATTCGTAGTTCGTAATTCGTAATTAAGAGGGTAGAAGTTTCCTTTGATTGCAACTACGAATTATTTTGAATAAGATATCTCTAACTTATTTATACTTCAAAAGCTGTGGAAATTAAGGTTAATGCTACTACTGGTGCTGTGACTGCTCGCAAGATTCGGCGACCAAGGGATACTAGTTGAAATCCAGATGCGATCGCATGATCAATTTCTGCTTCTGTCCATCCGCCTTCGGGACCTGTAGCAATGATAATTTCAGGTGTATCACATTTAACTAACTTGTTTAGATGCGGATAATCTCCACGCCCTTCACAAATATAACTATGAGTTCCTTGACTAGCCGTAATCGCCGCACTAAAGGCTATAGGTTCTAAAATTGTGGGTATAAAAGCTCGTTCTGATTGTTCTGCGGCTTCTGCGGCTATACGTCGCCAACGTTCCAGTTTTTGGGGACTGGGATTTAGTAAGGTGCGATCGCTCAATACCGGGGCAATAGAAGTTACTCCCAATTCTGTACAATAACGGACTATTTCATCGAATCCATTACCTTTGGGTAAGGCTACCATGAGGGTAATTGCTACAGATAATTCTGTTTCTACGGTGAGTGTTTCTAAAATCTGGGCTTGTTCTGCTTCTAACTGGGCTAACCACCATTTTCCTTGACCATCCATCGCAATGAAGCGATCGCCTGTACGTAACCGCAACACTCGGACTAGATAATGTTGTTGCTCTTTTGTCAAGGTAATCAGAGTTTCTTGAATTTGAAAGGGTGCGATCGCAATTCTTTGTAGTTGCGCCATACTAATTTAATTCTCTGGAGCCGGGGCTGCAAACAGCATAAAATACAACCTACTCTCGCTCAAAATTCATGAAGAGTAGGTTGGAATTCAGCACAAAGTTCAGACTTATGGCAGATTTTGGAAGTAAGCCTCTAATGCTTCGTTGACTAACTCGGTCATTGGTCTGTTTTGGCTATTGGCTGCTTCTTTTAGCTTGAGATATACTTCATCCTTGAGACTGACTCGATGGCGAGACTTGCCTATAGCAGTAGTTGGGGGTTGGTAAGTGGCAGCAAATTCACGTAGGGCATCAAAACCCAGGCGATCGCAAAAATCACCAAAGCTTTCCTCGTATTTCCGAAAATTCTTAAAATAAACGAAAATCGGTTCTAAAAAGCTTTCTATGTCGTTATCATGTAGCCTGTCTATGTAAGGTTGCGCTAATCTTGTCTGATCTGGCGAACCTCCCAGCCAAACTTGGTAAGATTCGGGAGCGCTACCGACAAATCCTAATTCTGCCATGTAAGGACGAGCGCAACCGTTTGGGCATCCTGTCATCCTTACCACAAAATGCTCTTTTTGTAAACCCAATTTATTCAATAGGGTGCGAATCCGTTCTAATATACCTGGAATTGCCCGTTCTGACTCGGTGATAGCTAAACTACAGGTGGGTAAAGCCGGACAAGCCATTGCATAACGGACTAGAGGTTCAATGGTTTTGGGGTCATCAACGATACCACAACGGTGCAAAATCTCCTGAATGGCTGACTTATTTGCTGGCTCAATGTCGTAAAAAATGATGTTGTGGTGGGGTGTCAAGCGCATCGGTAAGTTAAATTGCTCGACAACTTCCCGCAAGGCAGTTTTCAGTTGAAAGGAACCGTCATCTTTAACCCGGCCATTATCGACAGAAATGCCTAAAAATAGCTTGCCATCACCTTGTTCATTCCAACCGAGAAAGTCATAATATTTAAACTCTGGTAATGGTTTGAAGGGTGCGACTGGTTTTCCGAAATAGTCTTCTACTTGGGTGCGGAAGTTATCTACACCCCATTCGTTAATTAAATATTTTAATCTGGCATGACGACGCTCAGTGCGATCGCCATAATCTCTTTGAGTTGCAACAATCGCTTTGACTAGCTGATAGACATCATCTTTATCTACATAGCAAATCTCATCGGCTATTCTGGCAAAGGTTTCTTCTTTGTTGTGTGTCCTACCAAAACCGCCACCAGCAAAAACATTAAAACCTTCTAGTTCTCCCTGCTGATTGGTAATTACGACTAAAGTCAAGTCTTGGGAATATAAATCTACGGAATTATCACCAGGTACAGTCACGGAAACTTTAAATTTACGGGGCATATAGTGAGTCCCATAAATCGGTTCTTCGTTATCGTGGATAATTGTACCGGTGCCATTACGCTGTCTGGCGGCTTTAACTTCCGGGCTTTCTTCCGCACTAATGATTTTTTCCCCGTCTAACCAAATTTCGTAATATGCCCCGGTTTGCGGTGTCAGCAAATCAGCAATATTATTGGCATATTCCCAGGCATACTGATAATCTCGGCGATTTTTAAAGGGGGCGGGTGGAGCCATGACGTTACGGTTAAGATCCCCGCAAGCTCCCAAAGTCGAACCCATATTTTTTACTATAGAGGCGATCGCCGCTTTCAGATTCTTTTTTAAAATCCCATGCAACTGAAAGCCTTGCCGTGTAGTAACTCGTAATGTGTGATTCCCATGTTCATCAGACAAGTTATCTAAAGCCAGATACAACTGCGGCGGCACAAACCCCCCAGGATTTCTTGTCCGCAGCATAAACTGATAATCTTTCTCCTGTCCCTTGACGCGATTATCGCGGTTATCTTGCTGGTAGGAACCATGAAATTTGAGAAGTTGTACTGCTTCTTCAGTAAAATGAGTTGTATCTTCAAGGATTTGCGTCGCTACAGGTTCGCGTAAAAAATTACTTCTTTCCTTGATGCCTTCAACTTTAGAAGGCTTGTCACGCTTGGCAATTGGGGCAGGAGCAGATTTAACCATCAGAATTGTTATAGTATTCTCAATAAGGCATCGGTCAACGCCGAAGCATTTTCTCGGCTGAGTGATTTCCGGTAATCCGGTCGGAGATAAGAGGAATCATCTAATTTTAACACGGCAAAAAGCCGGCTTTATCAGTGATTTAATCACTTCACAAAACCGACTTCTTTGAGTTCTGAGTGAGTGAGGAAAGTGCTTAGTGCTGAGTGAGGAAAGTTTTGAGTGAAGAAAAAAGTTTTGAGTAAGTTTCTTTCCCCCCTGCCCCCTGCCCCCTGCCCCCTGCCCCCTGCCCCTCTGCCTCTTCTCAGTCCCTATCTAAAACGAAAGCCTAAACCGCCATTAATGCTGACAGCAGAAGCAGAGCTATTTTCGTAGGCATTGATTCCGACTTTGGCATTGGTATAAACCAATAAATTCTTAGCAACTTCCGATTCTACCCCAGCACCCAGCACTACAGCATCTTTGTTGCCTAAAGGTGTAGGTAAGCCATTATCCTGTACAAAAGAATAACCACCAGTGATAAAGGCGTTAGTGCGATTAGCAATTGGCACGTCTACGGAAACTTCTGGAATGATAGCGGTATTCTCATCATTCCAAAGAACATTACCCCGTGCCGATAATGGTGTATTTCCCAATTTTACACGCCCAGTGAGATTACCACCAAAGTTAGCCGCATCACCATTTTGTCCACCATTAGTCACACCAGCTGCAAAACCAGCACCAACATAACTGGCATCTGTACCTCTTTTTGGTTGAGCTGAAGCTTGACCAGCATTCATAATAAGAGGAGCAACTACAAAAGAAGACAATGCAGAGATTGCCACAAAAGACTTGAGTATATTCTTCATAATCTTGAAAAAATTTAGGTTTTGCTTATATATTCAAGGTCGAAAATAGCATCAAAAGGTTCCAGATAATTTCTGGATTTTTTCAAATCCTTGTTATTATTGATGCAGAAGATTTCTGGACTTGCGATACCAATTAAAGAAATGAGTCTGAGGAAACTCTTTTAAGTAAATCAACTCGACAGCAAGAGGAAACCCAAAGAGTAATCTTTGGAATCACCGTGGCTTGAGCCTTGGTGAGAATGTCAATACAAGTAGGCACTTTATCAACTGGCACAACCAAAAAAAATCTAATTTCGTGAAGACATGGTAGATAGAAATAGTTAATTAATACCCGTTATTCTGGCTTTTCACATAGGATAAAATAATGGGCTGTAGCAGCTATGGCAACAAGCTTGAGGGGGAATCTATAAAGTTAAGTTCTGGTAATTCTCATGGAGAGTGAATAATGCTAACCGCTGCAAAAACATTGTCTGGTTTGATGGGTTTATGTGTCGGTGATGCGTTGGGTGTGCCAGTAGAGTTTACTAGCCGTGCTGAAAGAGTGAAATCTCCAGTAACCACGATGCTAGGTTATGGCACATGGAATCAACCACCGGGAACTTGGTCGGATGACAGTTCATTGACATTTTGCTTGGCAGAAAGCCTGTGTAGAGGATATTCGTTGGATGCTATAGCCAATTCCTTTTGGCGTTGGTATAAGCAAGCTTATTGGACTCCTCGTGGCGAACTGTTTGATATTGGTCAAAATACCCATGAAGCAATTATGCGTCTGAAACAGGGGATTGTCCCTCATCAGGCAGGAGGTAAAGTAGAAAATAGTAATGGTAATGGTTCTTTGATGAGAATTTTACCAATGGCTTATTGTCATCAAAGCATAACTTTCGAGGAATTGATGGCACGAGTCCATGATGTTTCTGCCATTACCCATGCTCATGTGCGATCGCAAATGGCCTGCGGTATTTATATTAGTATTGCCGTAGCCTTACTAAAAGGGGCTAATCTGGAAGCAGCTTATTTACAAGGATTAGAAAAAATCCAATCAGTTTATTTTGAGCGGGAATATATTTTAGAGAAGCCACATTTTCTGAGAATATTCAGCGGTGAGATAGCCAAAGTGCCAGTTGAAGAGATTAATTCTGGCGGTTATGTGATTGATACCCTAGAATCAACCCTGTGGTGTTTGTTAAATAGCTCCTCTTACTCAGAGACAGTGCTGAAAGCCGTCAACTTGGGTGGAGATACAGATACTACAGCTGCTGTGGCTGGGGGGTTAGCAGGCATTTATTACGGTGTGGAAAATATTCCTCAAGAATGGATCAACAAAATTGTCAGAAAACAGGACATCATTAAACTGGCGGAGCGTTTTGCAGAGGCAATGGACGCTCAGATGTAGTTAAAATTCTCCCTACGCCCCAATTGCTCTATCAGATTCATTTTTCTACAACCGTAGATGTTTAAATACATATATCAGTATTGTCATTTTTCTACGGTTGTATGAAACCACCCTACCCTTTTGAGCAAGGAGAGGGGAGTTTTCAACACAATTCAAAGGCAAGCTAAATTACGAACTACGAATTACGAATTACGAATTACGAA
>NZ_JAYGHH010000019.1:0-1194 GCF_034931045.1 Nodularia sp. UHCC 0506 | reverse complement strand
AATTACGAACTACGAATTACGAATTACGAATTACAACTAATTAACTACTTGGCTACCATGACTGCGGGGATCGTCTTGATTGTTGGTGGGTGTAACAGGGGCGTGAAATTGGGAAACTTGACCGCTAGTTTGAGCATAAGGCAAAGATGAACCAGCAACCAAAGCGTCTAAGTTACTAGCCATGACTGTATGAGGTTGATCTCCGATGGTTTGGGCGACGGTTTCGCCATCTTCAGCTAAAAATACAAAATGGGGAATTCCATCTACCCGATATTTCAGCATCTCTGGTAGCCATTTGGTGTTGTCTACATTCAACATGACAAAATTCACCTTCTCAGTATATTGCTGTTTGAGTTCGGCGATATCAGGAGCCATTTTTTGACAGACAGTACACCAATTAGCGTAAAACTCAACTATTGAGGGTTTACCATTGCTAATGGCTATTTCTAAAGGTGTGGATGCTTGATCTAAGCTGGCTAAAGAGGTGGAAGTTGTCTCTGTTTTCAATCCTAAAACTAAAGCAACGCTGAGAGCGATCGCAACTATGGCGATTAAGAAGTTTCTCACCCGCGCCCCAGTTGTGGTTTCAGGTTTAGGGGCAGAATTAATAGAGGATTCTGTACTCATAGGAAATTTATTAAAACTTATTAAGCACTTTCATTATTTTAGTGTAACGCTTTCCTTCTCTGCGACTTTCTCCCAAGGGAAGACAATAACGTGAATGCGGTTCGCACTAAGCTAGAACAGAACCACTCTCTGCTAAAGCTGTGAAAAAACGAGTTACCCTCACTTTTCCCAAACGCGCGATTCAAATGCCAATTACTTACCTATTGGCAAAGGAATTTAACGTAGCTGCAAATATTATCCGCGCCCAAGTTGCACCAAACCAAATTGGGAAACTGGTGGTAGAATTATCTGGTGATATTGATCGCTTAGATGAAGCTATTGAGTGGATGCGATCGCGTCATATCAGTGTTTCCCATAACTTGGGTGAAATTGTCATTGATGAGGATATCTGTGTTCATTGTGGCTTGTGTACTGGAGTTTGCCCAACAGAAGCCCTCAGTTTAAACCCAGAAACATACAAGTTGACATTCACGCGATCGCGCTGTATCGTCTGTGAACAGTGTATCCCTACCTGCCCGGTACAAGCAATTTCAACTAATCTGTAATTAGGGCTGGCTGAAGAAATCT
>NZ_JAYGHH010000018.1:42683-80721 GCF_034931045.1 Nodularia sp. UHCC 0506 | reverse complement strand
TAACTAAATTGTTGTGAGTAAAATCGTGCGTAGCGTTGTTCAAGTGCTAACAATTCTTCATGGGTTCCTGATTCTACAAGTTGTCCCCGTTCTAGAACTAATATGCGATCGCATCGCCGGACTGTACTTAAACGGTGAGCAATAATAAATACTGTGCGGTTCTGCATTAGTCTTTCTAAGGCTTCTTGTACTAATGCTTCTGATTCGGAATCTAAGGCTGATGTGGCTTCGTCTAAAATCAAGATTTGCGGGTTGAGAAATACCGCACGGGCGATCGCTATTCTTTGCCGTTGTCCCCCAGATAAATTGACTCCTCTCTCTCCCACCCACGTATAGTAACCCTCTGGTAACTGCGTAATAAATTGGTGGGCGTTGGCAATTTTAGCGGCTTCTGCTACTGCGTCCATGTCAAAGGAATTTTGTCCAAAGGCAATATTTTGAGCAATTGTCCCGGAAAACATCACGGTTTCTTGGGGAACAATCCCAATTTGTCGCCGCAAACTCTGAAGCTTGACATCTCGAATATCTACACCGTCAATCAAAATTTCACCGGCTTCTGGATCATAAAAGCGAGGAAGCAAATTCACAAAGGTGGTTTTACCAGCACCGGAAGCACCCACTAAGGCGATCGCTTCTCCTGGTAATGCCAATAAACTGATATCTTTTAATACAGGTTCGCCGGGTTTGTAGGCAAAGGATACATGATGATATTCTACTTTACCTTTGACTGGAGGTAAGGCGATCGCATTGGGCTTTTCTAATACCGTTGGTTGAATAGCCATCAATTCAAAAATCCGGTCAACGGATGCCTCACCTTGTTTAAACTCGTTGTAGTTATTGGTAGTATGACCAATGGGATCAATTAACAACGCCGCCGCCGTTAAGTAACTAAAAAACTCTCCCACAGTTAAGTTATTTTGGGCAATTTGCCAGGCTCCGACTATGACTAAAGAAACAGCACTTAAGGCTTCTAGAAAGCCCACTATCGGTATTTGAATGGCTTTGAGACGGTCGGCAGAGAATTTGGCTTGATAACTGCGTTCTGCTTCATTGCTAAATCTAGCAATTTCATGCTTTTCGGCAGCAAAGGCTTGCACTAACCGAATACCGCTAAATACTTCTGTAAGAATTGCTGATAAGCCAGAAACACGATTTTGACTTTTAAGGGAATACTTCCGCAACCTTTCCCCAAACCAGCCAATTAAAATACCCATCAGTGGCGCAACAATCACTGTCGCCAGTGTCAATTGCCAATTCAGGTAAATCATGTAAATGGGGATAGCCAGCAATTGCAAAGTGCAGGGGATAAAATCGTGAAATACCTTATTGACCACTTCCCCAATTCGGTCAATATCTTCGGTGAGGCGGTAAGATAAATCACCAGCTTTTGCTGTTTCAAAATAACTGAGATCCAGTTTTTGCAAATGGGAGTAAACCCGCTTGCGGAGGTCAAAAGCTACCCTTAAAGCCACTTTTGCCATGTACATATCTTGCACGGACTGAAAAAAGCCCCGCACCAAAAATACTAAAACTAAGATTCCAGCTAATTGCGCGATCGCTACTACATTACCTTCACCAAAGGGAGTTGCCAATCTCCCCGCGAGATTAATTAAGGTTAACGTCGCCAGTACATAACCGATAATGCCAATAAATCCCTTGGTAATATTTTGCCAATGGGGTCGAAGATAGGGTGATAATTGCCAGTAATTAGAACGGGTTTTCAAGCTGTAACTTCCACAAAGATATTTTCTATTGTTTGACGCTACCAGCTTTTGGGTAGTTTCAGAATAAATATCTGTTTTTCTTGGGAATGTTTGGAGGAATTGATGACTTTAATTTTAGCGCTGGATTTTGGTGGAACCAAGCTGGCCGCAGCACTAGTAAATTCTGGTTCTAGGGAATGGTTACGCTATGAACGTCGCCTTTCGCCAGCTCATGCAAATGCTAACACTGACTTGGACATCATGCGCGACCTGATTAATTCTTTACTGTCAGGAGAAAAACCTGCGGCAATTGGTGTCAGTTTTGGGGGGCCAGTAGATGCTAATACTGGAACTGTGCGACTGTCTCACCATGTGGCTGGTTGGGAAAACATTCCCCTTAAAGATTTGCTAGAGGATGAGTTTAGGGTTCCGGTGATTGTAGACAATGATGCTAATGTGGCGGCCTGGGGTGAGTATCGCTTTGGTGCTGGTCAGGGATGCGATAGTTTATTTTATATCACTATTAGCACTGGGGTGGGTGGTGGTTGGATACTCAATGGTCAGCCTTGGCGTGGTGTGGGCGGCATGGCTGGTGAAATTGGACATATAGTTGTAGACCCTGCGGGGCCTGTGTGTTTGTGTGGGAAGCGGGGTTGTGTGGAACGGTTGGCTTCGGGGCCTTATATGGCGAAGAATGCTAGGGAAGTTTTGGAAAATATACCGCAGAGGCACAGAGGACACAGAGGAAAGATTTTGAGGGGGTTGGTGGGTAATGATTTGGATTTGATTACGGGAAAGATGGTGAGTGATGCTGCGGCGCAAGGTGATGAGTTAGCACAGGATGTTTTATTTCAGGGTGCTTGGGCTTTGGGTGTGGGGATTGGGAATGTGGCGAATTTGATTAACCCACAATTGTTTATTTTGGGTGGGAGTGTAATTAAGGCTGGGGATAATTGGTGGGATGTGGTGCGAAAGGTGTCACGGGAAACTGCTTTACCGGAAGTTGATTTTAAAGTTGTGCCGGCGGTTTTGGGTGATAATGCGCCGCTTTGGGGTGCTGTGGCTTTGGCTGAATCGGTTTTGTAATTCGTAATTCGTAATTCGTAATTCGTAATTCGTAGTTCGTAATTCGTGATTTACATTAAAATTATTGGGAGTATATTTCAGATTTTTTTTATAGCGGTTTTAATTTCTACAAATGACTAAAAAGTGGTTCCAAATAGGGATATTAGGTGTCTTTATTCTCTCACTCTCATTCAGGTTTTGGGGATTAGAGCGATTTAACACTCTAGTATTTGATGAAGTTTACTTCGCCAAATTTGGGAATAACTATCTCACCAATACACCATTTTTTAATGCTCATCCACCATTGAGTCAATATATTATTGGTATGGGGATCTGGATTGGTAGTCATCTTCCTTTTGGACAAGATACAGTAAATGAGTTAACAGGTTCAGTGCGATCGCCTTGGAGTTATCGTTGGTTAAATGCCCTAACTGGCTCTTTTATTCCAATAGTTGTCGCTGCTATTGCCTATCAATTAAATCATTGTTATCGTTTTGCTTTATTGGCAGGTTTATTTACAGCTTGTGATGGTTTCTTTTTAGTTGAATCTCGTTATGCTTTAAATAATATTTATATTGTTATCTTCGGTTTATTAGGGCAATGGTTTTTACTATTAGCATTAAATAACCAAAATCAACAGCGTTCCTGGTGGTTAGTTCTGGCTGGTATCAGTTTTGGGGCATCAGTTGCCACAAAGTGGAATGGTTTATGGTTTTTGTTAGGTGCTTATTTGATTTGGATAGCAGTTTATATAATTCGGGGATTTCAGTCTTTTCCCCATACACCAATTTTCTGGAAATCTCCTAAAACAGTAATCAACGACAGCCAGATTTTTTTTAGTGCATGGTATCGCAAATGGATTGATTTAAATAACAAATCCCTAGAAAATACCATTCAGACACCACTAGAAAATCTGACGCAAATCACAATTTGGCAAATGCTATTTTATCTGGGAATTATCCCAGCTATAGTATACAGTATTATCTGGATTCCTCATCTTTTGCTAGATAGAAGATATGGATTTATTGCAGTACATCAGAAAATTTTAAATTTTCACCTCCAGATGGGAGGAAATAATGCCAATGTACATCCTTACTGTGCTGCATGGTATAAGTGGCCGTTAATGAATCGACCAATTGCCTATTATTACCAAACTGCTGAGGGGGTTAATCAACCATCTTTTGGATTGCCATCTTCTTTACCTACTGAAACCGGGAAAATTATTTATGATGTCCATGCAATGGGCAATCCTTTTTTATGGTGGTTTGGTGTGACTGCCATTTTGTTTTTAGCAGTAATGCTAATGTTAAAAGTGTTAATTCCCTGGTTTAAACAACAGCATTTTCATCCACCCGTAAATCTTACTGTTGATGCTGGGCTTGCCCTATACTTAGTTTTAAATTATGCTGCCAACTTATTACCTTGGGTAAAAGTAACAAGGTGCGTTTTTATGTACCATTATATGTGTGCTGTGGTATTTGTCTTTTTAGCGATCGCTTGGTTTGTAGACCAGTGTCTTAGCAGCTATTATCGAGAAATTCGGGCAGTAGGTGTCACCATAACATTCCTAATTTTAGCCGCATTTATTTTTTGGATGCCGCTATATTTGGGTTTACCTCTATCCCCTGAAGGTTACAAAATCCGAATGTGGTTTAATACTTGGATATAAATCCCGCAATGATCACGAAATCAACATTCACCGCAACACTGTTTAATCATCTGGTAAAGTGGCAAATGCCTGATTAACTAAATCCCTAGTCTTATTTTCCAAACATTGCCAATCCACTTCACCCGCATCATCAATTAAACTAGAATCAATATTTGCAACTTCATTCACAGGAGAGTAATTTATAAAACACACCTGATAACAAATTTCCCACAAATCTATACTCACCTGATGCTGTTGACGTTGCAAAAGTAGATGATATCCTGGATGGGGCATTGGTAGATCAGCAAGAGTCGCCCTAATTTCATCTGCTTGTTCTAAGGTTGCAGTTTCCATTTCTTGCAATAGCTGAGTGACCAAAGCTTTCATTTCATCAGTGGTGTTAGTTGGCCAAATCAGGACATCGTGGTAAGTTCCCTTCCAAGTAGACGCATCAAGATGCTTGCGAATATTATCGACAACACGAATAAACGCAGGTTGCATGAGGAGTTCAGCCTGCTGCCATGTAACAGGGTTAGTTATTCTAGGTGGCATTGGTAATACACAGGGACACTAAATGACAAATAAACAGTCTAAAGTTATTAAAAAGCTAATTTTTTAGTTTAAATCTTTATCCCAAGATAGCGGATTTCATTCAAGAAAATTTGGAGATACTTATTATCAGGGAAAAATTAAGTAATAACTCTGAGGGGAAAATTATGATCGGCAAGCTACTAGACAATCGTTACCAAGTTATTCAAGTCCTGGCGCAAGGGGGATTTGGTCAAACCTATATTGCCCAAGATACCAGGCGGCCAGGCAATCCTGTCTGCGTTGTTAAACACCTCAAACCAGCAACTTCTGACCCCAGAGTTTTTGAGACGGCCAAGCGTTTATTTAACAGCGAAGCTGAAACTCTAGAAAATTTAGGCAATCATGACCAGATACCCCGCCTACTGGCTTACTTTGATGAAAACCAGGAATTTTATTTAGTCCAAGAATTTATTGCCGGACAAACCCTAGCTGAAGAACTCATACCCGGTCAGCCTTGGAGTGAAAGCCGAGTCCTGCAACTTTTGCAAGGAGTTCTGGAAATCCTGGAGTTTGTCCATAGCCAAGGCGTAATTCACCGCGATATTAAACCAGATAACATTATCCGTCGCGCCTGTGATCAAAAACTAGTTTTAGTAGATTTTGGGGCAGTCAAGCAGTTAAGATTACCAATGGTAACAGTTGGCGGACAACCTACAGCGACAGTTGCCATTGGAACTCCCGGCTATATGCCTACGGAACAAGGGCAAGGTAAACCCCGACCCAACAGTGATATTTATTCCCTGGGTATTATTGCTATTCAAGCGCTAACAGGAGTACCGGCAGTTAAATTACAAGAAGACCCCAATACTGGGGAACTCCTCTGGCAGCATTTAACACAAGTTAACTATCGGTTGGCAGCGCTGTTGACCAAAATGGTACATTATCATTTCAAAGACCGCTACCAAAGTGCCGCAGAAACACTGCAAGCTTGTATCAACACGACTAAGCCAATATTTGCACCAGCCACCCCTCCAGAAATCTCTCACAGTCAGCACTACCAAGCTACTAAGTCTTTCTCTCAATTATCCCCACAAAAAACCATTGCCGTAGCGCCAGCAAATCCTGTTCCTGCCAAACCAGTTGATCAAGAATCTCACAAACCCGACCCGTTGCCCTTCTTAATTGGTTTAATTCTGGCTGGTGGGGCGGCAGCTTTGGCAACAAATATCTATCCCAATATGAGGAATTTAGCTGCTAATTTCACGGGTGATAATACTGCTAAGGATAACTGCTTGGCTGTAGTTGCTGGTAATTCTAATATTCGTTCTGAACCTAGCTCGATTAATTCTGATACTGTTTTGCAAACAGTTGGTAAAAATACTGGATTTGAAGTGACTGGCAAGCGCACAAAACGGGGTTGGATAGAAGTTAAAATCAACTCTGGTGGTTTGGCTTGGGCGCACCGAGACGTAATTACCAATAATGAACAGTGGGTTTCTTGCCTACGAGACAAAGGCATTGCGCTGAATACAGTCGATGATAGCAATTTGATTGCAGCTCGTCCGATTCCTCAACCCAAACCACAGCCACGACCTCAGCCAGAAGCGGCAGATATATCACATCAATCAGAGTCTAGTGACAGTAATAATGAAAAAATTATAGCAGAAGCCAAACAGAAATATGAATCAGGTGATTTGCGAGGTGCGATCGCTTTATTGCGGTCTATTCCTGGTCATGCTTCTTCTGGTTTGAGAGAAACAGTTGCCATGATTAACCAGTGGCAAAAAGATTGGGCTAAGGCAGAGGAGTTATTTAATGACATCAATCAGGCAATAGATAACGGTGAATGGGACAAAGTTTTAGATTATAAAAATCATGCCGAAAAGATGCCCAATACTCAATACTGGAGAAACAAAATACAACTGTTATTTAAACAAGCCGATGAAAATTTAACAAAACAGGCATCACCGACGGTAGATAATCAGCATCAGTCCCAATCAGAAATCCCCAATCCTGAAGAAGCATCTGGAACAGAGTTCATTGATGACAATAACTTATCACCCGCACAGGAATAATATTCAGGGTTTGCTGAATAAGTGTAAAACCTAGATAAATCGGAGGTTTGAGGCTGATAAACCCGAAAATATGTGCAAGGTTTTTGAAGGGTGTACCATCAAAAATGTGAATTTTGGGTTGAATAAATTCAGAAAATCTGGGGATGACAGATAGTGAAAATGTTCCCTATTCCCTACCTCCAGGATAAAAATTGTATGCCTAACGGCACGTTACGAACAGCAAGCCCTATTTATATTTTCAACAATAAATCTACATTTACAAATTCCCTGTTTGAAAAACATGGGGATTCTTGGTTTAACAAGCCCCACTTAAACACTCAGCACTCATATACGGGCGGGTTTACTAAAGATTTTGACAAACCACAGACCAACTGCTTAGACCCGCCCCTACTCACTCAGCACTCAGCACTTTTAGTGCATTTCGTCATATTCTGGGGATTCAACTCGTCTTGCTTCCATCCGAGAAGAAGGCAAAAATTCAGCCCGACGCACAGGCGCTAAGTGTGGTGTAGCACCGTGATAGGGATGCATTACTTGTACTGTCCTTGTAGGGCGCTGCCTTGGCGAAAATAAAGCCAATACGCCAGCGACTACAACACCACCACCAATGGTGAGAGTTGCCCCTCCTACTGCCCAAAGCATGGGCGAAGACCACCAAGAATTTTGAGTTTGAGGCTGGAATATTTCTGATGCAACTTTTTGGCTATTTTGTTGGGCTAATTGCATCTGCTGGTTATTCCAATGTTGGAATTGGAATTGGAGTTGTTGGTTTTGCGCTCTTAGCTGTTCGTTATCGCTTTTTAAACGTTCCAATTGCATATTCAACCGTTCCATTTCCACACGCTGCTCTGGATTAGCCTGGACAGGTGGTTGATTGGGATTAGGGTAATATGGATTTACCCCGTAAGGCGGATACATTAGCGGTTGCTGCATCATCTGCGGCATTATATTAGCCGGCATTTGCGGTGAAGAAACAGCGAAATTACTTTGCATAGGACTATCTGCCCCCCTGAGCAATACAAGCGCAGCCAGACCAGCTACGGCGACTCCGCCGATAAATGCCATACTTTCACTCATCGCCTTTGCTCCTCTGTCACTTGTGATTGACTCACTCTCACACTCATCATTATTCGCCTACTCAACGTCACATAAAACTCAACTATAAGCGACCGGACTAGCTAGTTTTTTTACAGCCTAATATGTGCTGTTAATATTCAAAACTATATTTGCTAAATTGTCCACCAAATCATGCTAAAAAACAACTCTGTTATTGCCAAATGCTGAGTGCAAAGTGCTGAATGCTGAGTATAAAGCCAGTTATTTTAAGGCTTTGAGCAATCAACACTTTTCTGACTCATCTGAAAACTGCGATACCTTTTTTAATCTACTTTTTCGTTTTGGGCAAGTTAAGTATTTGTACTGTTGTCAGTCGTTTTAATTCCATTTTTTAGACTGTGGCAAAATTCCGCGATCGCCTTTAGTCCCTGCTCTGGTGTACCCTCTGCTAAACGTTTGACAAAGGCACTACCCACAATTGCCGCATCAGCGCCCCATTCTCTGACTTGATGAGCTTGTGCAGCTTCGGAGATGCCAAAGCCTACACCGATGGGTTTATCTGTAAAACTACGAATTTGTTGCAGTAAATCTGAGACTCGTGATTCCATTTGAGTCCGCATCCCAGTGACACCAGTGACACTGACCAAATAAATAAATCCTTGGGAAGAACGAGCGATCGCTTCTATCCGTTGGGCAGAACTGGTAGGAGCCACCAACAAAGTTAAATCGATCCCCCTTTCACTGGCTGGTTTGAGCAAGCCTGCTGCTTCTTCTAAGGGCAAATCCGGGACAACTAAACCTGATACTCCCGCCGCCGCAATTTGTTCTAGAAACTTGTCAATGCCACGGTACAAAATGGGATTGTAGTAAGTAAACAGGATAATAGGCGATCGCAAACTCGGAGTAGTAGCTTGCAACATTTCCAACACCTGTTCTAATTTTGTCCCTCGTTGCAAAGCACGGGTAGCAGCCGCTTGAATGACCGGGCCATCAGCTAAAGGATCGGAATAAGGAACACCAAGTTCAATAATATCGGCTCCATGAGTATCCAGAACTTGCAAAGCTGCTGCTGTGGTGGTTAAATCTGGATCTCCAGCAGTAATAAACGGAATCAGAGCGCACTCTCGATTTCGTCTCAATGTCTTAAAGCAATCAGAAATCGCAGTCATGAGTCAAAAATTAGGAATCAGTGATCAGTGGCCAGTTAACAAACAACGAATAACTGACCAATGATAACTTTACACTTGACTTTGTGATTCTTGTGCGATTTGGGCTTGAATTTTTGCTAGTTCTTCAGGACTAAGTTCATCCAACCGTTTTTGGAGAAAGGCTGTTTCATACTGTTCGCGTTGTTCATGGTAGGTCATTTTATTTCCCACCGCGCGGAATATGTAGGAAGCTAACCAGCCAAGCAAACCACTGACTAGCAAGACTTGGCTCCAGATTCCAGCTTGTTGACCATCTAAACCCACTAGCTGTAAACCTACATATCCCAAACCACCAGCAATAAAAACACCCAAACCAATTCCAATAGCGTCAATGCGTCGCATGAGAGTTATGACCTAACAACCTATTTACACTGCAATTTGTCGTGGCCGGGGGCGAAGATTCACAAAAGGTGATAAAACTAACAACCCAGGTAAGAAGAAAAACACCATAAAATACATCACAGTCCGCTCGATGGAGCTTGCTACATACCAGCGCTGTTTGAGGTACAGCATGACAAAAATCGGGACTACTAACAGGTAAGCTCCAGCCAAAGCTAGATACAGCAGGGCTACAATCATAGATTCTTTCTCTTTAAGTGGACAAGAGCATTGAGTTTATCTATTTTCCATCATAGGCTGAACCACTCCGCAAAGCGAAGGTCAAACATCAAAAGTCAAAGGGCTTTCTGGATAAAAACGATGGAGAAAATTTTTCTTGTATATTTCTGATATGGATGCTACAATCACAAAGGCAGTAAAAAAAGAGTCCTAGAGTAAAGCAAAATTGAAAATCCAAAAATCAGATAAATCAAGAAGAAACACCAGAAACTTCCCCATCTGAAAAGAATTTCTCAATTTACTTGTACAAAAGAACCATTTAGTGCTGAAATAAGTGAGAGGTGTTTGCAGCCTTTAACAAAAGTGATTCCCAATGGACATGGGGGTGTGGCGGAATGGTAGACGCTACGGACTTAGAAAACTGAGCCTTGATCGAGAAATCTTTCAAGTGGAAGCTCTCAAATTCAGGGAAACCTAAATCTGTATACAGATATGGCAATCCTGAGCCAAGCCGAAACAAGTGCTGAGTGTGAAAACTCATAACTAATCGGAAGGTGCAGAGACTCGACGGGAGCTACCCTAACGTTAAGCCGAGGGTAAAGGGAGAGTCCAATTCTCAAAGCCGCAGGTTGTTAAAACCGGGCAGCAGTGAAAGCTGCGGGAGAATGAAAATCCGTTGACCATAATAGGTCGTGTGGGTTCAAGTCCCTCCACCCCCACTAAAAAGTTAACATACAAGCTAACCTGCCTGTGACTTTACTCATAACTTTGCCGCAACAGCAAGCTTATGGTTCTAAATCAATTTACCTTCGCGCTGTTTTAAAAGCAGCGCATACTTTTTGTCGTTAAAACATTCTGGTTTAGCCTGAGAGTGAAATTACTGATGATGTCATAGGTAGCGGTTGTTTATGACTTTGAAGGAAATTTTCAAATAACTTTTGAGCGCGATCGCTATCGAATTTTACTTCAAGTTTTTTTGTACTGCTATCTACCACTTCGTTTTGAGGGATAGCAGGAAATTGGCGAGGATTCTCCTTAGAGTCTCTTGAGTCAAAAAATCCAGCAAAGATACCTGAAGGGTAAAACAGATTTTCAAAATTACATTACTAAATAGAAATTGCACCCAATTCTGCACGACCTTGACACGCTGGATATGGTAATGAAGAGATTACATTTTCATGATCTGTCTGAGTCTTCAAAGTCCATTTCCCAGAAGTTTCAGCAAGAATGGTAATTTCTCCCGCACATAATTGTTGTGCTGTTAAACCTGATTTACCCATACTGGAGCGATCGCTTGCTGATTTAACACAGGTTCTAGTCACTTCTGTACAGGCAAATTTTTTTAATCGCTTAGAATCATCATTTTGTAGGTTTATCAATAAGTTAAACAATTCTGGGACAACATGACCAAATATATTGGTGCTACCCACTGATAAAACTGCTATTTCTGCATTAATAGTTTCCAATAATTGCTTCAAATCATCCCCGTTCTTTGGATATGCTCCATGATGAGGAACTTTAACAACGTTAGATGTAAGTTCATCTTGTTTACAAATATCTACACATTCTTTCAGACCTGCATTTTCAATATCAGCAAGTAGTATTGCTGCAAAATCACCATAAATTACACGCAGGACAAGAGAAATTTCGTTAGGTTTAGTGTTAGGCTTTTCAAGGAAAAATTGTCGTGGATGTAAAACGCGAATTTCTAAATTTTCCTGTGTGTATAAAAGATATCGTGAAGCTGGAATAAAGCGAATACGTCCCAGTCTATCCCAATCATCAAGACGATGGAGTGCCATTTCTAGCCTGTCATATTTAGGACTTTTTCCTCTATTAGCTATTAACTTTTCAAATGAGATTTTATAAAAAGAGAGAGGGAAACAAAAAGTTTCTACTTCTCCTTGTTTTAACCAAAGATCAAGAAACTCTACAAGTTTGTCTAACGGTGGCAGATGATCATTATGTGCATGAGTAATATAAATTCGCTTGATATTTTTTTTATTCTTATTTTTAAGCCATTGCTGTAAAGAGCGTGTTTTTTTACCGATATCAACAACAACTGCTGAATCATTGTTATCACTTATAACTATACAATCAGCATTACCTACAGGTAAAAATGAAATTTCACAAGTCATAAACGCTCCTCCATACTGTCTATTCTTAACTTTTGTTTTAATTCTTCATTAGTTAGGTATGGATAAGGCGTATGGCGAAAACGTCTAATTGCCCAAGGATGTTGTGCAAGTTGTTCAAATGTTTCTATATACTCGCTTAGTTCAGCTTCAAAAACTGTACCATCAAGCGCCCAACCAGGCATTTCTGGGAGGATAGGAAGCCATGCTTCTTCGTTATCGTCTAACAAACCGCTTAAATAAAGAAGTATTTGGGTATTATCTTGAAAAATTTCTAAAACTTGACCAATCACAGTTAATGTAGGTTTTGTTTGTTCTGATTTCCATAATTCTAATTCTGGAGGTTCTCCAGTTCGTTTAATTTCTATCCAATGAGGATTTCCATAGAGTTCTTCTACAATTTCGTTTAATTTTATTCTTAATTCATCTGGGTCAGGAATTTCTAGACGTTGTTGATCTCGTGCAACAATTTTACGAGTAGTTTCAATTATTCGCCGATCTATTTTCTGAGGTAAGGGAAGTTTACATAGCTCATGACTTGTTATTTCATGCGTTTTGCGTCCAATTAAGGATAGTGAATTGGCAATTTTAGATGATAGAATGCCTAACAACCATAATCTTTGATCTTCATCAGTTAGCTGATTCCATTCTTTCACAAATTTTTGATTATCAGGTAGTTGAGGAGATTTTCCAGCTTGTTGTGCAGGAAGAACACAAAATATATTATTGTCAGGACAAAGACCTGTAGTATCTAATTGAGCGGCTAGAGGATATAAAGAACCTCGATTTACTTTGCGACCAACAAAAATTTTCGGTAAATCAAATAAATGTGAATTATTGAGAACTGCCGTATGAAGAAATTCTCTGCCATACCTTATCCAGCGTTCATTTTCTCCAACCCTGCTTGGATCTGCCCAAAAGCGATTTGTATCCCGCCATTTCATACGCCAGTTGAGCTTACATTCAGTATTTGGTGGGCATTGGCTAACTGGCTTATAATGTCTACTAGGAGTTACTCCATTAAAAACGAAGAAAAGATTTCCTAAAGGAATTGTAGGAATTTGAATATCAATAGGTGGTGCTGTAAAAACTTCCCAATTATCTGAATTAAAACTTGTAATCCATTGAGTACCAAGAAAACCGTTATCACGAATATTAGATACGGTATTTTTCGCCCTAGAAAATACTGCTCTTGCTGTACTGGGAATTATTATTTTTGATTTACCTACCTGTCCTAATATTATACATACAGCCTGTTCTGCCTCAATTCCAATAGCTTTTTCTGGACATTGCCATACTTCAAAAATTTGGCAATTTTCACTTAATAACCTGCGTGCATTGGGTATGCCATGAGTTGTATTAGTCAAAAAAGATTGAGGTAAAACAAACGCAAACTGAGAACCTTGCTCTAACCAACTCAATGCTTTTTCTATAAATCTTGCAGCCCGTTGAGTATTACCATCTTCGGCAAAAGGAGGATTGGCAACAATAACACGCGGCTTAATACCCATATTCTCTTTAGTTAATGACTCATATTTTTGATGAGTAAAGTGATTAGGAAAAGGGAATGGAATATCTTGACCTAGTGATTCTCTGGCTAGGGTATATCGTAATTGTGTGACCAAATCCGCATATTGATCTAGATCATTACCGACTATATGATTCGCAAGATAAGATTTTCTTGCTTCTAAGTTTTCAGGAATATCAATCATCCCTGCTAAACGTGATGTAGCAGCTAATAATAAACTACCAGAACCAGCAGCAGGATCAAAAATTATTCTTTCTTCTGGACGTAACCTTTCTAAAGGCAATAATTCCAGTATTTTTTCAGCGATCGCAACTGGTGTATAGTATCTATTTAGATCAGTCCAGTTTTCACCTTCAATATAACTGGGTAATTCTTTAATAGCTCGTTCATACAGCAATCCTACATCTCGATGATCTACCAGTGCAAAACTGACTCGACTACCTAAGTTAACTGCTAAATGCTGTAATATTGTGTCGCTAAGATGAGGTATTGACTCCTCCAGTGCTTTCTTAAAAAAACCATTAGCATGAGGTACTGTTTGATCAAGCAAAAGAAGAGGATCATCAGTAGGAATGCGTGAGTCAGAACCAAAAAAACCTTTGTCTTCTAAAATTCTGGCAGCTAAAAATGCGATCGCTACACGAATTGCGTGACCTGCTATTTCGTGACGAGAAGATATTTGATTTTTGGGATTTCTCCTTTTAGGAATACCGATTTCTGCAAGCACCTCTTGAATAGCATTTTGGAATGCTTCATCTAATTCGGCTCTTTGTCGCAGGAGAAAAGAAAAACTACGTTCTGAAACAGATTCTTCAGCGTCTGCTAGTGTTAACTGACCAGTACGAAATTTTGCCAATGCTTTTGGTTTAAACAAGTGGCTATCTTGTCTAGTTAGTTCTAAATATAGAGATTCACTATCTACAATCCGTTCTTCTAACTTGCCAGATGGAGTGTAATATTGAAGTATATAAATTTCATCTGAGACTAACAACCCTGCACGAATAGGCCAATAACGTAATCTCTGCTTCCATTTATCTATTTCTGACTCCTGAACAGATTGAACCATGAAGGACAAGTTATTGGCATTAGGACGAAGACCGTAATCTGTCCACAAAGCATCTACAGGTATGGGTTGCTCGTTTACCCGGTCTGAAGGTATACGGACATGACGGTGTGGCTCTATTTGCCACACTCGATGTGCAGTTTCAATTGCATAATCTAGTCCCCTTCTAGCCATGTTAAATTTGAAGCCAACTTTTATAAGCAGAAAATTGTATCGTTGCTCCACCGTTATCTGCTTCGCGCTGAGATACGGCTTTTATTACTATAGTGGAATGACTCAAAAAAAGCGATCGCTCTAGGCAAATGTGCTGGAGGTTCTAGCAAGTGGCAGCATTTCGCCTAACATCTAGGCATCACTCAGATTCTTGAGGAAGTGACTCTGACAAAAGGTAGGGTGATTGTTATGGGTAAATTCATATACTGTTTACTGTTCACTGTTCACTGATTTACTCAGGCGTTCGTCTAGAGAAGCTAGGGCTGCACCAGCAGTTTCAGCGATAATACTAATCAAACGATAGGAAGCGATCGCACTCAGTATAACAGCAGATGGAAAGCGGTGTTGCAAAAGCGCGATTGCAGTCACTTCAAATACACCCAAACCACCAGGCGCACCCGGAACCACAAAACCCAACAACCAAGCACAACTAAAAGCCCCTAGTAATAAAGGTATTTGACTCAGATGCAATGGAGTGAGGGCAAACACAGTTAAAATAAACCCAGTACCACGCAAGATTAAAAAACCTAATTCCCCTAACAAAGATCGTATTGGATAGCGTTTAACTTTGAAGGGAATATGAGGCTGATTATTAGCAGCAGACCTTTTCACCTTTAATTTATAAACAAAGCGAATCGCTGAATTCAAAAACCGGGGATGAACCGCACAAAGCACCACAGCTAAACTCACAAATTGTAAGATTTGTACAGACACAGTAGTATGAGTAACTGCAAATTGACTGCCAAAGATAACAATAATAATTAAAGCCGCAGCCGCCATCAATAGCGGTTCTAACAACACACTTAAAGTAGCCGCACCAGCTGGGATATTAGCATTTTTAGCTGCGACAATTCGCCCATAATGATGCCATACATTACCAGGTAAATATTTAGCAATATTTGTTTTTAAGTAGACTTGAATAAATTTACCAGATGGCACAGATTGATTTAATTCCTTGAGAATCCAAGTCCATATCCAACCACCCCAAATATGTGCCAGTAAAGTTACGCCTGTGGCTATGGACATAATAGCCCATCCGACGGCATCAATTTGGATTGCGATCACTTCAGACCAGTTATCCTTCAAGGCATTCCCTAAAAAAAATAGTGTTATCCCTAAAATTAGCCAGCGTAAAATTTGCTTCATATTGACAAAAATCAAAATATTTTCAATCACCAAAATCGCCTGAATTATCGCCTGATATCTTCCTACAGTTAGATAAATGTCTGATTTTAGTATCAAGTATATTGTTACCTACGCTAGAGGCGAACTTGCTTTTTTATTCGTAATCTTGGGAAGGGTTACGAAATATTTGCCAAGTCTAAAACCAAGCAAAAAATTGCTGATTATCCAAACTATTAAACTAAGCAAATCAATGGCCTGTTGTCCTGTATAAAGGAGGGGTAGATGAATAGTGTTATGACTTTCTGGAAAAAATTAAAACTACGCCAGATTTTAACTATCTTTGTAGCTGGTCTATTGTTGATAATTAGCACTGCTTGTAGTGGTGCAAACCCTCAAGGTGCAAATCCCGATAATCCTGCTGTCCAGGCTGGTGGGGCTAACAATCCTTACAAGGGTGGTGGAGATAAATATACCAAATATAGAATGACCACCGACCCCAAAGCGATTGAAAGAGAAGAGAAAAAAGAAAGTGAACGAGCTAGTTTACAGTTAGATTTACCAGTTTTGATTGCCATAAATAGAGACTCAGAAATACTTTATCCAGGTGCTGAAACACCCATAGGTAGAGTTGAAAAAGAAAAAGAATTGCCAATTATTACTGACAAAAACTTTCAAAGACCCGCGCCTGGTGGTTTGATTCAACGAGAACCGAATTTAGGAACTCGCATTCAAGAACGCATTGACACAGTGCAAAATTCAGTTAAAGAAGCTTCTAGTTTTTTGCAAGACAAAGCAGAAGAAGCAAGTTCTCGACCTGAGTTACAAAAAAATCCAGCCGTCGGTAAATAGAACTTTGATTTTATGTCCAGATTTGAGGTTTACACTCAATCCCGAATTCTACCAAACAAGTGCTAAACACAGGCGCAATTAATCACGTCTGAGTGCAGCATAAGTTTAACTTCATCACAAACATTTCAGGGGTAACATGATGAAAAAAGTCATTACTTGGCTAAAAAATATCCGTCCTGTTAAAATTTTAACAGTCTTTTTGGCAGCAACATTCCTATTGATGATACAGGCCTGCAATCGTCCGGGAATAGCGCAACAGCCACCACAACCAGATGCTCAACCACCAAATGCTCAACAATATAATCCTACAAAAAGTTATGAACTCAATGCCCCAGAAGGTGGGATGAATAACTTTAGTGATGTAGACCCTAGAGCCAAAGCAGCTGAAAGAGCCGCAAACGCTAGAGCCGCAGAATTAGCAAAAAATGCCCGGAGAAACGTTGAGGAGAAGGGTATTGATAGTTCCGAGCAATATATCCGCAATTATCAAGAAGGTACACCTTTAAATGAACGAGTCAAGCGCCTTGGTGAAAATGTTGGTAGTTCGGCTGAAGAATTAGGTAAAGGTGTCACGAAAGGAACTCAGCGCGGAGTGGAAAATCTGCAAAAAAATACTGGACGTGCTGCCGAAGACTTGACTAAAAGCGTCAAACGTGGTAAGGAGGATACTACAACTAAACTTCAACGCCAAGCTGAAGATACAGCTGATGCAGTGAAAAGGACGATGAGAGAAGTTGATTTAGATTAATTAGTTGGAGTATAAAGAACCCTGGTTTATTGCATAAATCGGGGTTCTTTCGGCTAATGACTCCGTGTAGCGGATTTTCTACCCAGCACTCAGCCCTTTGCTATACCAAGTTTGTAGTGCTAATCGCTGAACTTCACGCCAGGGGATATTATGCCTGCGAGCTAAGTCTGCACAATCTTCATATTCTGGCTGGATGTTAACAATAGATTTATCTTTTCCTTCCTCTTTCCATGCTATTTTAACACGAACTTGGCCATATTCAATTTCTACTGATTGAATTTCCCGTTGTAGGATGGTGCGTTGTTGGGTACTCCGGCGAATTCCTAAAGTTGTGGTTTCACGAAATAAAACTGCTTCACAAGCCAATAAATGATTTGGATGACAGATGACAGTTAATAAAATTCCTGGACGGGATTTTTTCATTCCTATGGGTTGGGTGAAAACATCCACTGCACCAACAGCAAACAAGGCTTCAAAGACATAGCCAATGGCCTGGGGATTTAAATCATCAATTTGGGTTTCAAGTACGGTGATGGTTTCTAAATTGGGACTGATATCTTCAGAATTATTAGGGCGATCGCCTAGCCAAAGACGTAATATATTAGAGATAGGTAAATTGATGCTTCCGGCTCCCAGTCCTACTTGTTTAATGGCCATTGGTGGTGGAGAACCAAATTCTGTAGTTAGGGTAGTAGCGATCGCCGCCCCTGTTGGTGTCACGAGTTCCCGATCAATGCCATTACTAAAAACCGGACAACCCCGCATTTCCCACAACTTCAATACAGCAGGTACTGGTACAGCCATTTCACCGTGAGCGGCTCGCACTGTTCCCCCACCTGTGGGCAACGCTGAACAGTATAGTAAAGGTAATCCCTGATCATTACTATCAATTCCTAACCAATCCAACCCCAAGCACGTACCCACAATATCCACGATGGCATCGACAGCGCCCACTTCATGAAAATGAACCTTTTCTGGCGCAATGCCGTGTACTGCCCCTTCTGCGACTGCTAACTGTCGAAATACTGCCAAACTCCAGGCTTTAGCCCGTGATGGCAATTCGGCTGTGAGGATCATTTTTTCGATTTCTGGCAGGTGGCGGCCATGATGGTGACTATGTTCGTGGTCGTGGTGGTGATGGTGATGGGCTAAATCTACATGGACTTTAGTCGCCTGCTGACCATTGCGTTGCACAAGTTCAACTCTGAGGTTATATTCCTGGGAAATTCCCAATTTATTGAGTGTTTCACTTAAATATTCCACGGGGACACCCAGACTAACTAAAGCCCCCAGACACATATCGCCAGAAATTCCCGTCGGACATTGAAGATAAGCAACTTTAATCATATAGATAACTTAATCAACTTTATTTTCATGTTAATCATGGCCTATTTGTGGAATCAGCTCATTCATCCGTGAAAATATGTGTAATGCGGAATTTTCTTTTTTCCCTGAAATCCACAGTTTCCCACCCTGATTCGGAACTTGCTATGGCAAAAATTTTCGCCGTCCATCCTGATAATCCCCAAACTCGTCGTATAGAGGAAATAAAGTCAGCGCTCTCTAGTGGCGCGGTTATGCTCTACCCTACAGACACAGTTTATGCTATTGGTTGTGATTTAAATGCCAAGTCGGCAGTAGAACGGGTGCGGCAAATTAAACAGTTAGCTAATGATAAACCACTGACATTTCTGTGTCCCTCCCTATCAAATGTGGCAACTTATGCCTTTGTCAGTGATACAGCTTATCGGATTATGAAGCGCTTGATCCCAGGGACTTACACGTTTTTACTGCCTGCTACAAAGTTAGTGCCGCGACTAGTACAAAGTCCCAAGCGAAAAACTACTGGAATTCGTGTACCAGACCATCCGGTATGCTTGGCATTACTAGCAGCATTGGAAAATCCGATTATTTCAACTTCGGCACATCTACCACCAGATGATGAACCAGTAGAGCTAGATTTAGAACCTAGACGATCACGGGTGGAGCTGTTTGACCTTTGGGATAACTTAGTAGACGTAATTATAGACACTGGTGAAGAACCGACTTATGAGGTGTCTACGATTTTGGACTTGACGGGAGACGAACCAATGATTACAAGGCGGGGTTTAGGTTGGGAAGCAGCAACAGCGTGGGTATAAGAAACAAACTTCACAGACATCTCCTTGATTTTCGGAGAAATTTCTTTAAAAGGCTCCAGTTTTGCAATCGTCATACTTAACAAGATTTGGATGTGATCAAACAGAATGGCGATCAATGTGGATATAACAAGTCTTTTCTCCACTTTTAAGGCGTGGCAGATATCTATGTGTCATACTCAATGAGGTTGCTTGTACAAAAAGCGACACACAACTTTCCCTGTAACTTTTTCAATTGCGTACAGTCTTATATATGAGCAGTGCTTGGGGTGGGTTTTGAGAATGCTAAATACTTCTCCAGCCAAGGCTGGCCTCATTTGCTGTGTCTGCGTTGTAGTTACGGTGCAATACCACACTCTGGAAAAGTCATGAAAGCTAATCTTGTAAATCTACCAACTTCTCAATCCACTTTTTTCTGTAATGTTTCGCCGTCAGAATTGCCAGCGGACAATCACAATAACTTGAGACAACTGCTATATCAAGAAATGCGATCTCAAGTCAAGGCGACATCTGAGTGTGTACAAGCCGTATCACAGCGCATAGCTACAGAAGTGCAAAGAATATGTGATAAAAGTTCCCGCATCCAACAATCTGGCGAAATCGAGTCATGGCAAGTTAATTTAGCCAAGCATCGTCTGCAAAAGTGCTTGCATTATTATCAATTGGGTTCCAGACGGGGCAGAGTGGAATTACATAGTACTTTAGGTGCTATGGTTTACCGTCATGTCACCATTTCTGGTTCGGAGTTGGGATTCAATGCTCGTTACAGTCTGATTGAAGATTTTCTCCAAGCGTTTTATATCGAAGCGATTAAAGCTTTCCGGCGGGAAAATGAACTACCAGAAGATTATCAGCCCCGGACTCAGTTACAATTGGCAGAATACATTGCGTTTACAGAGCAGTATGCCAAACGCCGGATTAATTTACCTGGTGGCAATAATCAGCAATTGATTATTCTCCGCGCCCAAGGTTTTGCCCGTCGTCAGCCCCAGGAAACGACTGTAGATATTGAAATGGCTGTGGAATCTGCTAAGAGTGAAGAAGCAGAATCTTACCAGCGTAACTCGGCGGTGCAGCAAATCCGGTCGCAGATGGTTGCCCAAACTAACTTCGATCCCTCGGAGGAGTCAGAACGCGATCGCGTGATTGCGGAATTGGCCAAATACTTGGAATCTCAAGGTCAATCTGATTGTGTGGACTACCTGACACTGAAGTTACAAGACCTCCCAGCCCCAGAAATTGACCAAATTTTGGGTTTAACTAGCCGTCAGCGCGACTATCTGCAACAGCGTTTTAAATACCACGTGGAAAAATTCGCCAAAAATCATCACTGGCAATTGGTTCATCAATGGTTAGGTGCAGGTTTGGAGCAAAAGTTGGGTTTAACTTCTCAACAGTGGGAAACCTTTGTGGGTGTATTATCTCCTGAACAGCAAAGAATTTTGCAGTTGAAAGTTAGCCGACAGAGTGATCAGGCGATCGCTAAAACCATTAAATGCACACCCAAACAGCTACAAAAGCGTTGGACTCAAATGCTAGAAGTAGCATGGGATATCCGTAATGGTCAAAATGATGTTCAAGCCAGTTAAAATGCAATCCTTATGAGAGACGCGATGTATCGCGTCTGTACAAGGAAAAGAGGGAATAACCAAGAGTTTATCCTCACTGGTGAAAATATTATTACTGAGTACAAAAGTACCATTATTGTCCTCAAATTAACCGTTGCTCATGATTTAATTGGTGTTGACAAAATTTATCTGAACTCATTGAGCATTTGTTACCACTTCCATGAAATCATAGAAGGAATAGGAGTTTTGGCAAAAGGTTAAAAATGGCTCTAACTCAAGGTGGAAGGGCGAATCAGGCAGGTAGGATTTTAGAAACAAATGTAGAAAGTATCTTAATTGGACATAGTTATTTCCAAGTAGGAAATCATGTCAGCCAGGAATTTTTATTGACTGCTAATTTATTAAAAAAACGCTATGCAAAACAAGTTAATATTGGCAGTGGAATTTATCAAACTAGCCTGAAAGTTGATTTTTATGTAGTCGGCTCACCTGTCATGCCATCGGGACTAATTATTGAATGTAAATGGCAAGAAAGTGGTGGTTCAGTTGATGAAAAGTTTCCTTATTTGAATTTGAATATTCAAAACTCTTACCCTGCCCCCACAATAGTAGTGATTGGCGGTGAAGGTATGAGGGAAGGAGCAATTCAATGGCTCAGGCGACAAGTTACATCTAATAATAATTTGTTAGCTGTACAAACTTTAGATAGATTTATTGCTTGGACAAATAAAAACTTTTAATATGATGTAATTAATAATTCATGAATCATCCCGCGATTTTTTATATTACAATTAATTGAACGTGATGCGGCTATGGAATAAATTTTAAAATTAATTTCATTGTAAAGTTTTCTCACTAATTCACAATCAGAATTACACACCATAATTTTCACCCCACGACTAGCCAATTCTGCACAAGTATCTCTCAAGCGTACTTGGTCTTTTTCTAAAAAAGAATTCCCATTATAACCTGTAAAATAGCTAGTATTACTGATGGGATGATAAGGTGGATCTAAAAAGACAAAATCATCGCTACTTGTCGCATGATTTAAGACATCTGTGAAATCTGCCTGTTTAATTTTAGTTTTCGACAGTCCGAATGAAGCGGCTCTCAGGATATTTTCAGGACAAATATTAGGATTTTTATATCTTCCCAATGGCACATTGAATTTACCTTGGGAATTAACTCGATAAAGTCCATTAAAACAAGTTTTGTTCAGATAAATAAATCGAGCCGCTTTTTCTAAGTCAGTACCGCCAGGATAAGCTCTTACATCATAGTAATAGTCTTTATTATGCCGAATTTGATGTACTTTTAGCAGGTCAATTAATTCCTCTACATAGTCTCTAACACAGCGATAAGTAGTAATTAATTCGGCATTAATATCAGTTAATATGGCTGATGAAGGATGAAGATGGAAAAAAATGGCTCCACCACCTAAAAATGGCTCATAGTAAGTTTTATATTGCTTGGGAAAATAGTTAATGTATTGTGAGATTAACCGACTTTTCCCCCCTGCCCACTTTAAAAAGGGACGCGGGCAAGTTTCTTTGGGGATTTGACTTACCATTTATTTACAGTTGAACTAAAACTCAGCTACTCAATATAACAAATATAGCCAACGCAGCATCTTTGATCTGATTTGCGTAATTTTTTGGCTGCATAGATTACAATTATATAGAATAAAAGCAAATGTAATTGTATAACAAGGCAGTCTAGATTCAAATGTTTGACGGATTTTGGGATAACGTCTTTCGCTACCCCCGGTACTTCATTACAATCCTCTTAGGAGTGTTTCTGAACTCGATTGAGCCATTAATGCCACTGCTAAAACGCCCTGTCACCTTGATTGCTCTGTTGGGTTTCTTTGTAGGTACTCTAGTTTTTGTGAGTCTCACCGTGCGGGCGATGCTAGGGCTGAGTGCAGTCTAAGCTCAAAGTGTCAGGATGTTGGTTTCTAGGCAGCAGCTATGGGCGTTGAATGCGTCAGGGTTTGTTCTGCCCAATTTATATATAATTTATGTCGTACAACCTCTGTGAGGAGGCAAAAATTTATGGCTACTAATCGCCGCATTTCCCGCGTTGCTGAGTTGATTAAACGGGAAGTTAGCCAAATGCTACTCCACGGTATTAAGGATGATCGTGTGGGTACTGGAATGGTGAGCGTTACCTTTGTTGATGTTTCTGGTGATCTCCAACACGCCAAAGTCTATGTCAGTATTTATGGTACAGAGGAAGCTAAGTCAGAAACAATGGCAGGTTTAAAGTCGGCCACAGGTTTTGTTCGTAGTGAACTGGGTTCACGAGTGAGGCTGCGTCGTACCCCAGAAGTGATTTTTATCGAAGATGATTCCATAGAACGGGGTACTAAGGTGCTGTCGCTTTTAAACAAACTTGAGGATGAGCGATCGCTTGACAGTTTGACAGTAGACGGGAATACTATGGCTGAAGATGATGAACTGTAACTGATTAACAATGTCACTTTAGAACAATCAAGTTCTAGGGAATTAGCTAAGGAGTTTACAGACGGGATCATATCACGTCTGTTTTAATGTGACTATAACGAAATGTAAAGAGTTGGTAGCTTTCTATTGAGTGCTATACATTTCTTTTCAGAGTAAAAGGAACAAAAAAAACATCCCTGCTACAAGGCGCTAACACTCAATAGTGCTTATTCGTGTCCTGTCGCGTCGCCAAGTGTTTTTACTGGTAAGTTAGGAGTTCACCACAAAATCAAATATTTTATGGCTGGATAAATTTATGGTTCACACCAATCATGGTTTCCACTCAAATCGATTATTCTCTGTGTGAGCATTTACGTAAGCTTCAGTAGTAAATGACTTGTTCATTGATGGTTGTCATCATTTCACGCTCATTATGAATAAAATTGGTAATACCTTGACCTAAATACTGTTAACCTGACTATAAAGGCAAAAGTGCATATTTAATCCTAAGTGTTTACCGATGCAAAACAGTTATCTTCTGTGCTGTCATTTACTAGAACAGTTATCTGCTTTTGGAAGCAATTATTCATAAATGTTAGTTTATGAAATTTTTCTGGTATAATCACCCCTCATATTTGGCGATAGTTAATAGCGATTTTCCGGCTAAAAATCAGCCATAACCAAATCCCCAAATATCTCAGCTAGGCTTTTATGTAATAATTATGTACATCAGTGATCCACTATATGATATAATTCCGCCGACACAAATATGCACAAAATTAACACCAGCAAGAACTTGAGATATATTGAAGACAAATCAAATTATCTTGCCAGCTAGTTAAGTTAATTACGGTCAGATCACAAACTCCAGTACATTTTTCATAAGAGTCAGGATTTGTTGACATTCTTAACATTTCTTTAGATAATTTGAAGGTGTATAGCGTCAAAATAAAATCAGTTCCGTATAGCAAACTACAAAACCCTAGCCACAAGTCGAATCTTTGTCATGTTTGTTCCCAGCATTTAATGGGAAAACTATCTACTTGTAAACTTTGTGAGTAAAAACCATGAGTGTGAATACGGTGCCTTCTATCAATTATTACTCTTACTACTCTTTGGATATTATCCAAGATGAAGCACGCCGACTGGTGGAAAGGGGAATGGTGAGTCGGCAACAGCCAATATATACCCTCTGTCAATACATTCCTGCGAGAGAGTGGGTTTGTGTGGAGTGTGAGTTAGAAAAATGTGACTTTTTATTACGCGATCGCATTGGCGATCTGATTGGTCGAGAACAATGGGAAAATGATTAACAGGATGTGATTCGGATTTTGGATTGGGAGTTTATTTTGGATGTCTATAATTTGACAGCAAGCAATTAAATGCTTGATTCGAGGGCTAATCTCTAGTTTTGATATATATTTCCCCATCCAGAATCTTAGTTTTTTCATTAACGCAGAAGCATTAGAATCTAAACTTATAGAATTTCCCAAGTTACAAATGCGTTCATCGCTGTAATAACTTAACTATCTGAATATAGATTTACTGAACGGGGTAGTTTAACATATTAAGCTGCCCCGGCAGTTTTTTCAGCCGACTTGTTCTAAATACTGGTTAACGTCTTCAATAATTCGCGTCAGTTCAGCTTCTGTAGTTAAGCGGATATTGATATCGCGGATAGTCAGCAGGACTTTAGCCGCAAAGGGAGTAGGCCAAATATTGGGATTACAAAAAACTTCTAAAAATACATCCCCAGTGTAGCGATACTCGACGGGAGACTGAGGAGTGACTTTAGCGCCGCCAGGAGTGGGTTTAGCGGCGACAGCTTTCAGGCGTGCCATTAATTCATCCGTTGCTGCCTTTAATTCCTGTGCCGCCTGGGGTGAAAAACTAAAGGTGACAGAACCTTCAACCAGATTCAGTGTGAGAGGAGTTGAAGACATGAGTTATTGATAAAACTGATTGATAATTATCTATTTTACTGGAAGAAGTGATCTGATATCTGATTACATCTGAGACAGTAAATGACCTTTCCTCCCCCTGCTCCCCGCTCCCTGCCCCCCTGCTCTCAAAACGACGGGATATTTTTTTATTTGGAAATCTCTTACCTGTTCCCTGTTCCCTACCTCACAGAAACCAAACCGGATTCCTATAGTTATAAATACTCTCATTAAAGCAGTAAAAAATTAGCGACTAAAGAGATATATAATCCTTACAGCGTAAGACTTTGACACATTTAATATCAGTTTTAAGTTTTACATTGGTAGTCATAGAAATAAATGTTAAATCTACTCTATGACTTACGACAACCGCCCCGAAGTGCAAAAGGTTTTAATTATCACCCTATTGCTTAACCTGCTGGTAATCGGATTAAAAGGATTTTTGGGGTATATGACAGGTTCTTTAAGCTTATTAGCTGATGCTTTGCATAGTGTTACGGATGCTGCCAACAACATTTTAGGATTAATCGCCAGTAAATATTCTGCTCCCCAACCAGATATGGAACACCCTTACGGACACCAGAAATTTGAAGGTGTGGGGGCTTTAGGAATTGCGGCTTTTTTAGCCATAGCCTGTTGGCAAATTCTCCAAGGTGCTGTGGAGAGGATAATTCAAGGTAGTGAACCTGTAAATATATCTTCTGTGGAGTTGTGGTTATTGTTAATTGTGCTGGGTGTGAATATTTTTGTGGCGTTTTATGAACGTGGTGTAGGTAAGCGTGTCGGTAGCCCCATTTTGATAGCTGATGCTGCACATACCATGAGCGATGTTTGGGTGACTATAACTGTAATTGGGGGTTTAATAGGGGTTTGGCTAGGTTATCAATGGCTGGATGTGGTGTTAGCTTTTCCTGTGGCTTTGTTAGTGTTTTGGACTGGTTTCTCAGTTCTTAAAACTAATGTACCTTGGCTGGTAGACCAAATGGCGATCGCACCAGAAAAAATTCATGCGATCGCCACTGCTGTTCCTGGCGTGATTAATTGTCATAAAATCGCTTCCAGGGGTGTTCTTGGTCGCCAAGTCTTTATGGAAATGCACTTAATTGTCGATGCACCAGATGTAGAAACTGCCCATCGCATCACCGAAGCAGTAGAAAGCCGACTAGAAGCCAGTTTCAGCCCTGTGAGAATTTTAATTCATCTCGAGCCACCAACATATCAGTCTGAGCAAATTAGCTTTTAAAAGGCTAATTGCTAGGCACAAAATTTACCAAATTTGCTACATGAATCTCAAACCTAGTAGCAATTTTGCAGAAATTTTTAGTTACTTATGATACACAAAGTCTGAAATATTCATATTTTTATGAAAATGTAATATTAATTAATATAACTTAGATTTTATTTACACAGCTTTAAACCAGGATTTACGCGAAAATACAACAATTTTACATGAATTGTGAACTACTAATGGAGACAGGCATAAGTCGTTAGTACTAGTTCCATTAATTATCTCTGTAATATAGCTATGCTGGGAATGAGAGTGTTTGATCAAGTTTAAAAAACTGCCATAGCACAATACGAGAGGATATTTCAAAACAACTTGTAATCTCCAGGTTTTAAATGTGAGTACTAACGATATTACTATCCCTGTGACAATTGATATTAGCAGCTGTAATAAAGAGCCAATTCATATTCCTGGCTCAATTCAGCCTCATGGATTGCTTTTGTCCCTAAAAGAG
The DNA here is from genome assembly GCF_034931045.1 of Nodularia sp. UHCC 0506. Lineage (NCBI taxonomy): Bacteria > Bacillati > Cyanobacteriota > Cyanophyceae > Nostocales > Nodulariaceae > Nodularia > Nodularia sp. UHCC 0506. Next base: position 53,387 of record NZ_JAYGHH010000018.1, on the reverse strand, counting down.
CCAGATTTAACTATTCTACAAGTCAGCGATAATACATTCAATTTATTTGGTTTACAACCTGAAGAATTACTAAATAAAAATTTAACTTATCTTCTCGAAGAAGACCAAATTAGTTTACTGGCAGAGTCTTTATTACAAGATGATTTACCAATTGTTAATCCCATTGAATTGACTATTAATTTAAATGATAAAGTTGTGCATTTTGATGGAATTATTCACCGCTCTCATGGAGTTTTAATTTTAGAATTAGAACCAACAATTTTAGATAAGGGCAATGCTTTTTTTAAGTTTTACCATTTAGTAAAAGCAGCAATGTCAAAGTTACAATCTGCATATAATTTAACAGAAATTAGTCAGATTATTGTCACAGAAGTTAAGAAAATCACTGGTTTTGATAGAGTTATGCTCTATCGATTTGATCAAGATTGGAATGGCACAGTTATTGCTGAATCAAAGCCAGAATATTTGACAGCTTATTTAGGGTTACGTTATCCGGCTTCTGATATTCCCACTCAAGCCAGAACACTCTATAGCCAAAACTGGCTGAGACTGATACCAAATACCCACTATCAGCCTGTGGCCATTATACCAGCCAATAATCCTTTGACTAACGAACCTTTAGATTTAAGCAGGTCAGTATTACGGAGTGTCTCGCCTGTACACATTGAGTATATGCACAATATGGGCGTGACGGCATCTATGTCAATTTCTATTATGAAAGGTGGAAAGCTGTGGGGACTAATTGCTTGTCATCATCAATCACCTAAATATATTCCCTATGAAATTCGGAATGCTTGTGAATTTTTGGGGCAAATGACATCTTTAGAAATGGCAGCGAAAGAAGATAGTGAAGATGTGGAATATAAGATACAGGTAAAATCTCATCATTCCAAATTAGTGGAGTATATGTCATTAGAAAATAACTTCATTGACGGTTTAATTAATAAACAACCAAATCTCCTCAATCTTGTAGAGGCTCAAGGAGCAGCAGTCTGCTTTCATGGCAAATATTTCACAGTTGGTAAAACTCCTGAACAACAGGATATTGAAGATTTAGTGGAATGGATAAATCAAAACCAGCAGGAAGAAATTTTCTATACTGATTCCTTATTTAAATTTTATCCCCAGGCGGAAAAATTACGGGACGTTGCAAGCGGTGTGATGGCAATTTCCATTTCCAAAAGTCAAAAAAACTATGTTTTATGGTTTCGTCCAGAGGTAGTGCAAACTGTCGATTGGGGTGGTAATCCTGATAAACCGGTAGAAGTGAAACAAAATGGTAGTATCCGCCTATCACCCCGGAAATCCTTTGATTTATGGAAAGAAACAGTTTTGTTAAAATCGGTTCCCTGGAAATCATATCAAGTGAATGCAGCACTAGAATTAAGAAGTGCAATTATTGGCGTAGTGCTGCGGAAAGCAGATGAACTAGCACAGTTGAATATTGAACTAGAACGCAGTAATAAAGAATTAGATGCCTTTGCCTATATAGCTTCCCATGATTTGAAAGAACCACTGCGCGGGATTCACAATTACTCTAACTTCTTGATAGAAGATTACGGTGACATCCTAAACGAAGAGGGTAAAAATAAATTAAAAACATTGATTCGTCTGACCCAGCGCATGGAGGATTTAATCGATTCCCTGCTGCATTTTTCCCGCTTGGGGAGAATAGACCTTTCTATGCAGCCAATAGACCTCAATGATGTATTGCATCACAGTTTAGATTTATTGAGCGCCCGCATTGAGGAGATGAAGGTAGATATTCAAATTCCCCGACCGCTACCAACAGTATATTGCGATCGCGTCCAACTAGGTGAAGTCTTTAATAATTTGATTGCTAACTCGATTAAATACAACGATAAAGCTGAAAAATACATTGAAATTGGTTATATAGATGAGCCACCATTACCAATCACATTCTACGTGCGAGATAATGGTATCGGTATTCGAGATCAACACTTTGAAGCCATTTTCCGCATTTTCAAACGACTGCATAGCCCAGGCAAATATGGTGGCGGTACTGGAGCGGGTTTAACTATTGTAAAAAAAATCGTAGAACGTCATGGCGGTAAAATCTGGGTAGAATCAAACTATGGTAAAGGTAGTACCTTTTATTTCACATTACAGAGAGTTGAGTAAACCCATGATTGGTAATTTTGCTAGACCTTTACTAGTAATTGAAGATAGCGACGAAGACTTTGAAGCTTTGTGTCGAATCATGAAAAAAAAAGCTGTTGTCAATCCTGTATTTCGCTGTAGTGATGGCGAGGAAGCACTAGACTTTCTTTACCACACCGGGACTTACAGTGATGTCCCAAACTTTCCTCGTCCGGCAATTATTTTGCTCGACTTAAATTTACCAGGAACTGATGGGCGAGAAGTCTTAGAACAAATCAAGCAAAATGAAGAATTGAAATACATTCCTGTAGTTGTATTTACCACGTCATCCAATCCTAAAGACATTGAAATATGTTACCAATATTGCGTGGCTAGTTATATGTTGAAACCAATTGATATTAATAGATTGGTGGAAACTATTCAAAGTTTCATAACTTATTGGTTAGATATCGTCATTCTCCCTGATGCTCTTAACAACTAGTTATGGCACAACCGCTAACTGTTTTAATTGTTGATGATTGTCTTGAAGACCGCCAGGTTTATCGTCGTTATCTGCTGCAAGACCAAGAATACAATTACACAATTCTCGAAGAAGAATCGGGAGAAGGAGCGTTAATATTATGTCAACAGTTTCAGCCTGACGCTATTTTATTAGATTTTTTAATGCCAGACTTAGACGGTTTGGAATTTATGGCGGAATTAAAACAGCAATCACAACAAGCCATTCCCGCAGTAATTATGTTAACTGGTTGTGGTAACGAAGCTGTGGCAGTACAAGCCATGAAAAGCGGTGTCCAAGACTATTTAGTCAAGGGACAAACCACTGGCGAACGTTTGCGCTCCATTATTCACTCGGCAATTAAAAATGCTCAACTAAGTCAAGAGTTGCAACGCAGTGAGGAACGTTTCCGTACTTCCGTGGAGAATATGCTCGATTGTTTCGGCATTTTTTCAGCTGTGCGTGATGAGACGGGCAAAATCCTCCAGTTTCGGGTTGATTATATAAATGCCGCAGCTTGTGAATTTAGCCAAATCACTTCAGAAAAACAGGGTGAATATCTGTGCAGAATTCTGCTGAATATTCGAGAGAATGGCTTGTTTGATGATTGTTGCCAAGTTGTACAAACTGGTCAGCCCTTAGTTAAAGAATCACTCGTTTATACTTGTGTGAATAGTCAACAGCAATCAACTAGAGTGATTGATATTCGCATTACTAAAATGGAGGATGGCTTCGTCGCTGCTTGGCGAGATGTGACGGGAAAAAAACAGGCAGAGGCAAAATTACGAGAGAGTCAGCAGTTTATTGAAAGCATTGCTGATACCACACCGGGGATTTTGTACGTTTATGATTTGATGAAACAGCAGAACGTCTATACCAATAGCCAAATTATTAATCTACTTGGTTATACTTGCCAACAAATTCAAGGTATGGATTCTGAGTTTCTATCAACTTTAATGCATCCTGAAGATCAGGTGCGATTTTTGGAGCATCTGCAACTAATTGACGTAGCTGAGAATGGCGAAATTCTTGAATTTGAATATCGGATGCGACACGCCAATGGTGAATGGCTGTGGTTTTTTAGTCGGGATACTGTTTTTAATCGAAATGTTGACGGTTCGCCGCGTCAGATTGTGGGTACAGCTTTTGATATTACTGCGCGTAAGCAAGTAGAGGAACAGCTACGTTTAAGTAATGAGCGTTTTCGATTAGCAGCAGCAGCAGTTAATTGTCTAATTTATGATCGGGATATTAAAAATAATATTGTGAGCAGAACTGAGGGGTTAACCCGGATTTTGGGCTATTCCTTAGAAGAAGCCGACCCCAGCGCTGAATGGTGGATGGAGAAAGTTCATTCTGAACATAGAGAACGTCTGCTCAATCAATTGACTGATTTTTTTGCAAGGGAAAATTACTATACAATTGAGTATAGAATGCTTCATAAAGATCAACAGTATCGGTATGTATTAGATCAGGGCATAATTGTTCGAGATCCTCATGGTCAGGTAGTGCGAACAGTGGGCAGTGTGACAGACATTAGCGAACGTAAACAGGCTGAAACAGCTTTGCGCGAAAGTGAGGAACGTTACCGTTATTTATCGGACTTGATACCACAACTTGTCTGGACGTGCAATTTTCAAGGGGAATGTGAGTATGTCAATCAAAGATGGTATGAATTTACTGGGCAAATGGCCGAGGAGGCGAAAGGGTTTGGTTGGACAAAAGTTATACATCCAGATGATCTCGCCTCAGTCATACCGGAATGGACACAAGCCTTGCAGAAAAAGAAGTCCTACGAACAAGAAATGCGCTATCAAAAACATGATGGCAGCTATTGTTGGCATCTAGTCAGAAATGTGGCGATTAAGGATGAACAAGGACGAGTCGTCAAGTGGTTTGGCACTGCTACAGATATAGACCATCGCAAGCAATTAGAAGCAGAACTGGATCGGCTGTTGCAGAGGGAACAAGCGGCACGCAGTGTAGCCGAAAAAGCCAACCAAAGTAAAGATGAGTTTGTAGCTATGGTATCTCATGACTTGCGATCGCCACTCAATGCTATTCTCGGTTGGGCAAAATTACTGCGGACTCGGCAACTACCTCCAGATACCATTACCAATGCCTTAGAAACCATCGAACGCAATGCTCAAGCTCAGGCTAAACTCTTAGAAGACCTATTGAATATGTCCCGCATTCTTCGGGGTCAGTTGCAGTTGGAAGTCCACCCCATCAAGCTGGTGAATATTGTTAAGGAATCTGTGGAAACTGCTTACCCGTCTGCTAATGCTAAGGGAGTTCATTTAAAATCTGTAATTGATGAGTCCATTCCCCCGATTGTCGGTGATGCTAACCGCTTGCGACAAGTTTTAGGCAATTTACTCTCCAACGCGATTAAATTCACCCCATCCGGTGGAGAAGTGGAAGTACGACTGACAAAAAGTGATGATTCTTCAATCTTCATCCAGGTGAGTGACACAGGTCTGGGCATCAAACCGGAATTTCTGCCCCACGTATTTGACAGATATTGTCAGGCTGATTGTACTTCTAAACAAAGTGGTTTAGGTTTAGGTTTAGCGATCGCACGTCATTTAGTAGAATTACACGGCGGTACTATTCAAGCCCATAGCCAAGGCAAAGGACTAGGAGCGACTTTTACTATCAAATTACCTTTGTAGCTATTTATCAATTAAGTAGGTAGGTTATAATTAACTGATAACTGTTCACTGTTCACTGTTCACTGATTCACTAGGTATAGTGATAAAATCTTTCACAGACCCCAAAGAATAATTTTGTAATTTAAAGTCAGCAAAAGGTTGATTTTCTAATCTATCCCGTAAAGCTTCATCGATAACTACACCTTCTGATTCTGGTTGTACACCAATGATAATTATACTTCGTTGGTATCTAGTTAAATCCTGATTTTCCTGACAATTACTTGCTTGAAATTGACCAAGATTTAATAAGCGATAGCTTTGAACACTGGGCGTATTGCTAAATAAACTTTTTGCTAAACGTTGCACTTGTTGAGCGCGTTCTAAAGCTTTGCGTTGTTGAACTGCTGGGTTTCCCCCACAAGCAGCCATACCTACAGAAATAATTTCATTGGGTTCTGCCATTATTTGCTGTATACCTTCCTGTTCTAGTTTCAACTTTAAAACATCAAGACTAATAATTTGATCATTATTTTGAATTTGAAAATTACTCCCAGCCAGCCATTTATAATCAATTGATAAAACAGCTATATTAAACTTAGCAATTTTACCTTGACTATCCATTCCTACTTCATAAGGAAAATAATCAATCGTACCTTTTCTTTGTGGTGATTGTGCTGACGTTGCCAAAGTCGCAAATTTGGGTGAACGTGTGGCTAAAGCGGTTAAACTCAGTAAACCGAAAGAAACTGATAAGGCTGCAAATAAAGCTATTAAAGGTACTTTTTCTGTATGCTTGACTGATGCTGGTAGAGTCATATTAATTTTAGACCTACTTACCACATTTGCCGGGATAAATTGTTTTAACCAGTCTACAGCTTGTGATTGAAAAACAAAGCTTTGCTGCTGCTTGAGCCACACATCTAAGTGAGGCTGGTCAATTTTTTCCATGACCATACAGTGCAGAATTATACCATTTCTAGTTTGATACTGAAAATAACCTGCAAATTTAGGAACATCTGGATGATTGAGATGTTCTAACAGTGATGCTTCTTGGCAAAACAGTTCTACTGCTTGAGCATCTTTTGATAGCTCTTCATTCAGAACTTTGAGGATTTTTGGTGTATCTTGTTCATCTGCTACATAGACTTTGCTAAAACCATTTTTGTCACTCAACAAACTGACCACCCGATAGCGTCCTAACAGTTCCAGGGGGGAACCACAACTTTTACAAAAACGGTCTTGGTTATCTGGGTGATAGGGTTGAGGACAAACTGGATTAATACAAAGGCTCATGATGGAATTAAGTCAACGTCAGACTTGTTTTATTTACATTCTGCTAGGAATGCTGCTACAGTCCGGTTAAATGCTTCAGGTTGAGTCAAAAAAGGCCAATGATTGCCGGGAACTTGACAAAGACGGAAATTTTTCAGGTGGGTTTTGTAAGGTTTGATTTGCCAATTTTGACGGTTAAGACCTTTTTTTGGTTGTACGAATAGCGCTGGGGTATCAACAGGGTGAATAAAACCCGGTACACACATGACATCTGCAAAAATGCGATCGCGCGCGGCTATAGTAAATTTACTACCCCAACTCCCATCAGGTTTTTGTTCAATTCCAGCTTGAAATACTTGCTGTTGTAAAGTAGTCCAGCCTTCATATTGCTTTAACTCACGGGCTTGAGCTTCGGCTTCTGCATAACTAGCAAAAGGCCCCATACCTTTGAGAAAAGATAAGTAACGGTACAACAGAGGGAAAGTTAACTGCAATAAGCTGGGCATTTTCCAAATAAAAATCGGGTCAACCAGTACCATACTGCGTAACCGTGGGGGATTTTTTCTCGCCCAAATAGCAGCTAGTTTCCCCGTCCAGGAGTGACTGACAACGTGTGCAGAAGACCATCCCAGATGATCCATGAGGTTTTCTAGGTCAGCGATCGCACTATCAAAGGTATAATCATTTTCTGGCTTACTGCTTTCACCATGACCACGCATATCTGGCGCAACTATGTGATAGTCTGCTGCTAGGTCATCTGCCAAGCCAGACCAAACCAGAGCATTATCAGCTAAACCGTGTAATAGCAGTAAAGGTTCTTGACCTTGTTTCCACTCCAAATAAGAAAGTTTGATATCAGGTTTTGATAACGTTTGACGTAAAGGCATCGTCATACAATTTTGGATTTTAGATTTTAGATTTTAGATTGACTATTGACAAGACAATTATTAAGTTTATAGCACTCCTGTCTAGAATAGATACACAGAAGAATTAATTAACCACAGATTAACACAGAAGAATTGATAACTCACAGATGAGGGAGTTTTATAATTAGAAAACTTGATGACAATTTTATTTAAATCTTTTATTTTTAGAAATATAATTATGCAATGTCACCAAAAACATCAGAGTATAACTTGCAGAAATGGCAATACCAAAAGTGAGAAATGCAGGTAAATTCATCCTTCTGATGATAACTACCGTGATCACACTAAAAAATATACTAGCTAAAAAAGCTAATAAATCTTTATTCAAAATAAACTCCTAAATATTAGTTGTGGCGACTTAATTCACTAATACTTTATTCATCGGTCTAAATACCGTAAACAATGTTACGTACAAACCTGGCTGCGAGTTTATTTAGATTAGTTTTATGATTTCAAATAAAAAAATATTCCTCCATTCCTAAACTAGAATAATAACTGGTCGCTTCAGTTAAATTCACAACGGAAATACCAGCGAATTCGACAATTGTTCGGGAATCTGAGCTTCTTATGTGTTTGCAATAGTTCCTAACTTATTCTAATACTGAAGTAGGTGTATTTATTCCATAAGGAAAGCTTGACAATATGTATCTCTCTCTCTGGCCTGGTAAACCCTATCCTTTAGGAGCAACTTGGGATGGTAAAGGCACTAACTTTGCTCTGTTTTCGGAAAACGCCACAGGGGTTGAATTGTGCCTGTTTGACCAGCAAGACAGAGAAACTAGACTCACTCTCACAGAAATTAGTAACTTTACTTGGCATTGCTACGTTCCTTCTATCGTCCCTGGTCAGCGATATGGTTTTAGAGTACACGGTCCCTTTAACCCCCAAGAAGGACATCGCTTTAACCCTCACAAGCTGCTGATAGACCCCTACGCCAAAGCATTAGACGGCGAAATCGGTTTTGGGGAAGAAATGTTTGGCTATCGCTGGGATGACCCTCAAGAGGATTTGGGATTTTCGGAACTGGATGACGCGCACCTCGTACCTAAAGCCGTGGTGGTGGATGAGTCTTTTGATTGGGAAGGGGATGAACTGCTGCAAACCCCTTGGCATGAAACGGTAATTTATGAAACCCACGTCAAAGGCTTTACCAAGCTGCACCCAGCCATTCCTGCCAAACTCCGAGGCACCTATGCTGGACTAGCTCACCCTGCCAGTATTTCTCATCTCCAGTCTTTGGGTGTGACAGCTGTGGAATTAATGCCCGTCCATCATTATCTGGCATATCCCCGACACTTAGTCGATACAGGACTGAGAAATTACTGGGGTTATGACTCTATCTGCTATTTAGCTCCCTACCACGGCTACAGTGCTAATTCTGGTCATGGCGAGCAGGTGAAAGAGTTTAAGCAGATGGTCAAGGCACTACACAAAGCCGGAATGGAGGTGATTTTAGATGTGGTGTACAACCATACTGGAGAAGGCAATAATTTAGGTCCGACTTTATCTCTGCGAGGTATAGATAATACATCTTATTATCGCCTAGTGGATGGTAACGCCCGTTATTATATGGACTTCACCGGCTGCGGTAATTCTTTGAATGTGCGCCATCCCCAAGTGCTGAAACTGATTATGGATAGTCTGCGTTACTGGGTACTAGAAATGCACGTTGATGGTTTCCGGTTTGACTTAGCCTCGGCACTGGCGCGGGAACTTTTCGCGGTTGACCGGCTGGCTGCTTTCTTTGATATTATTCACCAAGACCCGGTTTTAGCTGATGTGAAATTAATTGCCGAACCTTGGGATGTGGGTGAAGGTGGCTATCAAGTGGGTGAATTTCCTCTTTTGTGGTCAGAATGGAATGGCAGATATAGGGATACTGTGCGGGACTTCTGGCGCGGCGAAGATAGTAGTTTGGCAGAGTTTGCCTATCGATTTACGGGTAGTTCTGACCTGTATCAGTTAAACGGACGCAATCCCAGCGCTAGTATTAATTTTATTACCGCCCATGATGGTTTTACTCTCAATGATTTAGTCAGTTACAACCAGAAGCACAATGAGGCGAATGGAGAAGACAGTCGGGATGGGGAAAATCATAATCGCTCTTGGAACTGTGGCGTTGAAGGGGAAACGAATGATCTGGTAATCAGCAAGTTACGGAAACAGCAACGGCGAAACTTTTTGACTACTTTACTGCTTTCCCAAGGTGTGCCGATGCTGGTAATGGGTGACGAAATGGGGCGGAGTCAAGGTGGAAACAATAATGCTTACTGCCAAGATAATGAAGTGGCTTGGTTAGATTGGGATTTACCAGAAGAAAATGAAGCGCTGTTAGATTTCACTCGTCAACTGATTGATTTTCGCCGTAAGCATCCAGTTTTCCGCAGACGTAAGTGGTTCCAAGGTAGAGCTATCCACGGTTCCGGGGTACATGATATTGGTTGGTTCAATCCCGATGGGACGCAGATGACAGAAGAACAGTGGAACGAAGGTTTTACTAAGGCGATTGGGATCTTTATGAATGGTGAAGAAATAGCCACCCCTGGGCCACGGGGGGAACGAATTATGGATGATTCTTTCTTGTGGTTTTTTAACGCTCACCATGAGATGTTGGAGTTTGTGATTCCCAAAGGATTACAGAACTGGGAATGGCTGACTATTATTGACACAACGAAGCCCCGCTTTGTCCAACGTGGTAAACGTTATATCGATGATAAACCAATTCTAGTGGAGGCGCGATCGCTTGTGGTTTTACAGCGTTTGGGTAGAGCTTTATTTGAGAATGAGGAATAGTTTGTAGTTCGTAATTCGTAATTCGTAATTCGTAATTCGTAGTTCGTAATTCGTAATTCCTAGTTCGTAATTCGTAATTCGTAATGCTCCCTTTCCTGCGGAACGCTACGCGAACGGGAGAGCTACGCTAACGTAGTTCGTAGTTCGTAATTCGTAATTATTTGGTAACTTGTTTTGCAGTCGGGGTTTGAATCCCCGATTTTATATCGCTGGGAAATGTTTCTTATTTAAAGACTATGCAATACTGTCTTGCATGATTCTATTAACCCAGTCATAAAGGGTGACATCCAAACTAATAGTCCAGCGTTTTTAATTAATAGCGATGTCATATTAAGGTAGTGTACAATCATCATTCCTCCCATTTAATCAACGACTTGTGTGTAAAACTAACTAGTTTTTGTGGCTTCACAAATTTATTTAGGGCTTGCTGAAGAAATCT
>NZ_JAYGHH010000018.1:41182-42538 GCF_034931045.1 Nodularia sp. UHCC 0506 | reverse complement strand
CAGCAAACCCTATTTACAAATTATTTTTAGATAATTAGATGCCTTGTTGAGCAACGCCATTAATCAAGCATTACTACTGTTATTAAACAAGTACCAATATCAACAAATTGCTGTCACATTTCTTCTATTGGTTTAACTAAATAAAGCTGCTAAAACTGCTAAGAAATAAATTTTCTGACTAATGGCTGCAACAGACTCAATATATATTTGATTCAAGTCTAAGAGACATATATTTTAACACTGGGACTTAAAGCCCAATATGTTCCCCTGCTCTTTTATTTTGGCTAGGCTATATCTATTTATTTTCTATCTTTGCTAAATAAGCAAAAAACTAAAATCATAGATAGCAAACTCATCTGCATTTTTTGATTTGCTTTCTAAGAGAAGTTGTATTAAAGTATACGAAATACTTTATGCTGTTAAGCAGCAAGAGTTAGGCAACAATCCAAACACGACAATAAAAGAGTCTTTCTGTTTTACCTGTGAAACAAGTATATCAATAAAATCGTTAACGACACAACAATTTTCCACTATTTTTTATATTTTATTTTTATCTTCAGCAGAAACCCTATTTATTCCTCGGTGGAAACATAGTTAAATAAGTAAATGTTGACAAGCATCAAGGCATTGAATGTGTTATCAAGTTACCGAGCCGTAATTTTTGATATGGATGGTCTGCTGTTTGATACGGAAAGTATTGCGCGATGGGCTTGGAAACAGGCTCTGAAAGATCATGGCTATATTATGAACGACGATTTATATATGGAGTTTGTCGGGCGAGACTTGGCATGGCGGGAAAAATTACTCAAAAAAATTTACGGAGACGATCTTCCATTTAAGTCTGTGACAGTCCAACGCATCGAAATTGGTGATGAGCGAGAATTGCGAGAAGGTCTACCAATGAAACCAGGGGTATTAGATTTGCTGTCTAGATTAAATGACCTTGGTGTGATTATTGCATTAGCCACGGGGACGGCTCGAACTAGAGCTATCCGACGTTTAACAAATGCTGGGATTAATCAATATTTCACGACAATTGTCACGAGTGAAAATGTGGCTGAGGGTAAACCAGCACCAGATATTTTTTTGGAAGCTAGTCGCCGGATAAATATTGAGCCTGTGCGGTGTGTTGTTTTTGAGGATTCATTTGTGGGTGTGGAAGCAGCATTTCAGGCGGGAATGTGTCCCATTATGGTTCCCGATATCGAAGAACCATCTATTGAAATTAGGCGTTTGGCTTATCGAGTCTTGGATTCTCTGGAAGAAACCAGGGAATTATTACCAGAATTATTTGGAGAACCGATAAAAAATTAAAAATCACCAATTACGAACTACGAATTACGAATTACGAATTAC
>NZ_JAYGHH010000018.1:25645-41047 GCF_034931045.1 Nodularia sp. UHCC 0506 | reverse complement strand
ACTACTAGGTTCAATTGTGGCGACTACTTCCCCAGTTTGACTGGTATTATAACCACCTATTGCCTCTAGCTGTGAGAGTACTCGCCGATGTCCTAAAGTGCCAAGTAGTTTTTGTACAGGGGCTTCATCTAGGTAGGACTTGAGAACTGCTAAATCGTATCGTGACTGTTGTAAGGGGATGAATCCTAATCCGAAGGCTGCGGCTACAGATGCGGTGCTGATACCGGATGAAACTTTGCCGGTGGCTACTGCTTGGGCGACTTCTAAATGTCCGTGGACAATTTGATCAAATCCCTTGACGGCTGTAAATGGTATACTTGCATCTTGGAGCGATCGCTCTAATACTTGGCGACTTCCTGAACCTGCTTCCCGGTTGGCAATGGTGATACCTGGTTGCGCTAAGTCTGCAATAGTTTTTAATCCCAGGGGATTATTCTGCTGAGTCAGCATTCCCTCTTCCCAAACGCCCAGGTTAATTAATACAGCTGCCGTATCTTTGAGAACGGAACGCACAAAAGGAGTGTTATATTCTCCGGTTTGGGGATCATATAGATGCATCCCTGCAAAGTGAACTTCTCCCCGGCGCAATCGATGCAATGCCGTCATACTGTTATCTAAAGTCCAGTGGACTCTGAGATTAGGATGCCAACGTTCAGCAGCCCGCGCCCATAGGGATAAAGCCGGCGCACAACCTGCTAGAATTACTGTGGAATGCAGATTTCTGGGATCGTCTAGTAATTGGACTTGAATTGTATTTGAACCGGGTAAGCGATCGCCTTCCCCATCAGCTGGTATCATCTCTGTACGAAAAGCATCTTGACCAATTAAAGGATGAGCAATCCATTGATTACCAACTTGAGCCAAAATTAGCCGCAGACGTTGACCTAATGGCACATTATAGGCTGGTATGGCTGCTATTTCTGGTAAATCTTGCTCTAACCAAAATAAATCTTCCACTTGACAACCCAAAGCTTTTGCCAACCGTAGGGCGATAGTAGTGGATGGTGCATATTGTCCCGACTCAACACCGCTAATAGTTTGCCGGGTAACGCCAGCGAAGTTAGCTAAATCTTGCTGACTCATACCCAAACGGATTCTTGTTTGTTTTAATTTGTTGCGAAGTTCGTCCTGTTTTACCACGTCTTAATACTGAGTGCTGAGTGCTGAGTGCTGAGTGCTGAGTGCTGAGTGGAAGATAAAACAGGTTACTTCAAGGCTTTCAGGAATTAACCATGTTCTAATCTCCTTCACTAGATTCACCAGATGTCTATTACTCATCCCCCCAAGTTTGTAACTGCAAATACACAAACACTAAGGTAACGGCTAACAGGACTGTGGCGGCGGCGGCGGCGTAACCAAAATCAAATTGAGCGAAAGCTTCTTGGTAAATGTAATAAACCAGCAAATTGGTAGAATTTAGGGGGCCACCACCTGTAATTACATAAACCTGTTCAAAACTGCGTAAGGTAAAAATAGCTGTGGTGACTATGGCAAATATCATTGTAGGTTGCAACCCCGGCAAGGTAACGTGCCAAAACTGCTGCCAAGTATTTGCCCCATCTAGTTCTGCTGCTTCATAGCGACTGGGGGGAATTGCTTGCAATCCTGCTAAGAATACCACCATATTAAAACCCAATTGCTTCCAAATACTCAATACAATCAGTACCGGCATCGCCCAAACTGTACTTCCTAGCCAAGAAATGGATGCAATGCCAAATAAATTTAAAAATGCGTTTGCGGGTCCATCGGTTTGAAATAGCCAGCGAAAGCCTAAACCAGCCGCTACTAAGGAAATTATTGAGGGGAGAAAATAGGCACTCCGCAGCAGTCCCCGGAAGGCGAGAGATTTGTCTAATAATACTGCTAACCCCAAGGGAATAACTAAGCTGGGAATCACGGTGGCAACGGTAAAATAAATAGTGTTACCCAAGACTTGCCAAAAATCTGGGGTAAGTAGTAAGCGCCAATAATTTTTCAAGCCTACCCAAGTTGTACCTGATGAGGTGAAACTTCCAGCCGTAAAACTGAGGTAGAACAAATAAGCGATAGGCCAAATGATGAAGATACTTAGTAAAATCAGTGCCGGGGACAGAAAAGTCCAAGCGGCAAATGTATCATTATCTAACCAGGACTTGGTATCTGTTTTTGGCATTTATAATTTTTCCTCTTTGCTGTTATGACTCTCCGCCCTGATTCTACCGTTAGCCTGGTGGCTCCCAGTATGATTAATTGCCAATCTGACCAAAGCACTCCTTTAAAACTGGGAATTATGGCTTCTGGTAGTGGCAGTAATTTTGAAGCAATTGCCCAAGCGATCGCAGATGAGCAACTAAATGCTCAAATTCAAGTTTTAGTTTACAATAACCCTACAGCGAAAGCTCCCATCCGGGCAGCTAATCGGGGTGTGGAAGCTGTATTATTAAATCACCGCGATTACATTCACCGGGAAGCATTTGATCAGCAAATTGTCAAGACTTTGCAGCAATATGATGTTGATTGGGTAATTATGGCTGGTTGGATGCGTTTGGTGACACCAGTGTTAATTGATGCCTTTACAGATAGAATCATTAATATTCATCCCAGTTTGTTACCTAGTTTTAAAGGGATTAATGCTGTAGAACAGGCTTTAGCATCTGGAGTCAAAATTACTGGCTGTACAGTACATTTAGTGTGTTTGGAAGTAGACAGCGGCCCCATATTAATTCAAGCGGCTGTGCCGATTTTGCCAGACGATACAGCAGAAACACTGCACGCCAGAATTCAAATTCAGGAACATCGAATTTTACCACAAGCGATCGCACTGGCAGCCCAAAAGTCAAACAATTTTAGATTTTAACCATTATTTTTGTAGAGACGCGATTAATCGCGTCTTGATTTTTCACGTTTGAGCGGTTTTTATTTGGCGAAACTTCCAGAAGCAGCCAGAAATCCAATTTGTAATCATGTGGGCTACAATTGGCACTAACAAGTTACCAGTTAACAAGGCGCTAAAGCCCAACATTAATCCAATAATAGTTGCCCACACTACATAAGGCCATTGTTGTGGTCCACTGAGATGCAAAATTCCAAAAGCGAGACTAGATACAATTACCGCGATGTTATCTAAGCCTAAAGCTGGCAGCATCACACCCCGGAATAACAATTCTTCACTTAATCCTGGGAGTAAGCCCAACCAAATTAAATCAGGTAAGGCTAAAGGCTTGATCACTATATCCAGATAATAGTCTGCGCTTTGACGGTAGGCAGGGTAAAATCGATAAGCTAAACCACTTAAGGTAGTGATGATTAACCCTAGCCCTAAGCCTAAGAGTACATCTTGTGCTGACCAGTACCATCTTAATAAGTAAAAATTGCCATAGGTTAACCATACCCTAGCGACTATCCACAATAGGATTGCAGTCACTCCCATCGCTACTAATACTTGGGTACGTGTCAAGTAGGGAATTTCTGGTTCTTGATTTTGTTGTTCAACCACGATTTTTTGAGGAATGGGGACTGGGAAGGGGCAGGGGGCAGGGGGCAGGGGGCAGGGGGCAGGGGGCAGGGGGCAGGGGGTAGGGGTCGGAGGGGAATAAACTACATGATAACTGGCTTTAATGAGGATATTTGAGGACTGAGGGCGGTGGGATTTATCCCTGCTTTGTGGGCGACTAATACGCCTACGGCTTCTAAATATGAGTTTACTTGTAAAGCTGTGATTCCTAAAGCTGGGGCGGGAACTTGGATGAGAGTTTTATTTTCTGCTACAGTAATAATTTGGCATTGCTTTTGATTTAAACTGATTAAGGCACTACTACCACAAGCATTTGCAGGTGCGATCGCACAATCCACTTGATCTGCCCAAATATCATCGGCGAAAGCTGTCATTGACTCTTTATTTATAATAAATTGTGGGGCGCGACTCAAGCCCACAAGGACACATGGTAGAAAAGTATAACCTAATTCTTCCGCAGCCGAACGAGGCGACAAATTCGGTTCTGGGGGGGCGCTGGCTAAGGCTGGAGAATGGGCGCAGGGAATTTGGAAGGTGCGGACGATTAAATGGCTAATTACGGCTTCTGCACCCGCTAGAGGGTCTACCCCTTGACCTTGACGATAATTTTGTACTGCGGCTTCATCCATATTATCGGGGAAACGGGCGACAACTGCGATCGCTTCTGCCCCAGCTTTGTTAATTAATATTTCCGCCGCCCTGAGTAAACTGTCTGGGTTGCCAATTGTTCCCCAACTTGCCCCTGATGCTGAGGTGCGTAATTCTACGTTTAATGGTGCATCAGTCACTACATAATCTGTGAGAGTTAAACCAAGGGTAGCCCTAGCTGCGTCGGCTGCTTGGAGGTGTCGCAGTTGTAATTCTGGTTCAATCCCCTGGTCTAAAAGCAACCCGATTTTATTATTCCGCACCGGGCGTAAACCCCAGCAACCAGAGGCAAATTTATCAAGTCCGTAACCTTCCACATAAAGAGTGTTAGGGAGGTTCCAATACAAACTAGCACCATTAAGAACATTGGGATGAGTGATCAGGCGATCGCACACCTGTGATATAACCTTAGCTACAGGCAAAGCATCACCAGCATAACCGCCAATCGCTGCCCCCACCCCAGTAGGTATAATTAAAATCGCTGTATAAGGACGTTGATTCACTCGACTGATGCAGAATCCAATGTCACAACAGCTTCAACAGCCACCTTTTGCTGTGCTTCATCTACAGAGGTAATCGCCCAACGAAGAGGTTCACCCTGCTTTTGCAATTCAGCTTCAATTGCCTTTTCCAACTCAGTCGGAGTTTCTTGCAAATCAACTTCTGCGGTAATAAAATGAGTAGTCATGGCAGTAAGTCCTTTATATTTCCAGTTTCTAGAATAACTGATATTAGTTACCAGTTATCAAATAACTTATGATTACCGATAACTGACAACTGATTATTGGTCTTTACCAAATTGCAATTGATAAACGATATCTTCCTTTTCGGTTTCAATTTTCAAATCAGAACGGGGATAAGAAACACAAAGCAAAGCATAACCTTGTTGTTGCAGTTCAGAACTAACGCCCATACAATCAGATTGGTCTACAGTTCCCTCAGTAATTAGACCAGCGCAAGTTGTACAAACTCCTGCATTACAAGAATTGGGAAAACCTAAACCAGCAATTTCAGCCACTGATAAGATAGTTTCATCTTCAGGAACTTGTAAAGTATAAATTTTGCCTTGGTGGTTAATTTCAACGGTGTAAGTGTTGGACATATATAAAAAAAGGTGATGCAACGGACAAATTAATTATTTTATCTGATAAATAGACTCACCGGACAACCAAATAAAATTAACAGGTTCCTAGTGTAGTCTAGCGAATCCATCATGAGAGCCAGATTGATCATAGCTCAAAGAACGAACTCGCCTCCCACAAACCCTACTAGCAAAGGGATTTGCGCTATAATTGTAACAAAATCTCAGAGAGTTTTTTATGAATACAGTAGAAATTCGTCAACAACTCAAAGAATATGTTGATCAACTCTCACCCGAAAGACTATTAGCGGCTACTGATTTTTTGGCTTACTTAGCAGACAGAAAAGATAGTGATGCAACGGCTGAATGATTGAAAATTTCTGGTTTTAAAGAAGAATTTGCTCAAGGGAAAAACAATGTAGAGTTAGCTAAGGTGATTTCTGTTGACCAAACTCAAGCAAAAATATGAGGATTTTGTATTAAACTTCATCTTTGTCTACAAGTTCTGAGTCAAAAATCAACCAATTCTGAAATTCTTCCTGAATCCATTGGCTAACATCAGGATATTTTAATTCAATAGCTTTTAATCTATTTTTCATGTTCCTTTGATAATAACTTTGATATTCTATATTTCTGATAGCAATAATATTTAAAATATAAGTTAACATCCTTAATCTTGCCATAGCTAACTTTAAATTTTGGCGAGAAAAATTAATCTTTCTAGATTTTTGTTTATCTTGCTTAAATGGAGATATTTCATTTTCTTGCAGAATTCTATTAAAATCTTGAATATCTAAATCTAGCTCATAAAAAGCATCGGGATTAATTTCGTAATTAATTTTATTTCTTATTTCAGATTCATTTCCTAATTCAAAACGTTGAATTCCTATGTTCCAAAACCTATCAATTCCACTACGATTTCTAAAATGCTTAAAATTTTCAAAGAATCGTTGGAACTGTCTTTGATGTTCATCTGTTGAATTAGCAATAGATGTTATATAGATATTTTTCTTGAGATAATCTTTACCATGACAATTTACAGACCTAGAGATCCAAGTTGTAAAGCTAAGTTGTGTTCTATTTAAACCTTGGACTAAAAAGAAGTTAGCATAATATGAAGTAACAAAACCCCAACTAAAATAGCCTTGTTTTATCAAATGGTCAGTAGCACAAATATTTAAAACTGCTTTAGATAAAAGTTTTTCAATATCAGTCAATATATAATTATTAACATCTGAAATCATAAATCCTGTTTCATAATCTTCTTTGGATTTATATAAATTAGTCAAATAGTCTTTAAAAGAGACTTTAGCATCACCATTACAGTTAGTAAAAGCAATCGCAATTTCTTCAAAGTTTAACGACACCCTTTCTAATCTCCAATCATCACCGCGAAATCTTCTCTAACTGCGTTTTTGAGCCGGCTAACCATCATTTTGCCTACATCTTCTTGCGCTTTAAAACCTCCTCCACTTGGTAAGTTATCTTTATCAAACTGAAAATCTTGAATTAGTTGAAGAAGTTTAATTGTATTTTCAGTATTAAACATTTGATATTTTTGCATTACCAAATTGAAAATTTCATAAAATGCTTTCATAAGACCACCAAATCCAACAGTCTTCAAAATATATGATTTGGGATTATCCCATTGTTCTAAAAATACTGCTTTAACAGAACGAAAGTAGATTTCAAAAACTTTATATTGTTGTTCAAAACCTAAATTTGCAAGTTTTCCTGTTCTTGGTTCTACATAATCTTTAGCTTGATTAACAAATTCACTTAAAGATATCCCGATTCCTGCATCTCCTGTTCTTCTGATTAATTCATATAAAGGACTTTCGTCTGTTTCATTTAATCTAGTAGCGATTTCTGTTGCTCTTCTTTCTGCTGTAACTCCTTCTTCATCAAAATTTTCAATATCTCCTTCTAACAAATTAAGTAAGTCTAAATAAAGAGATGCAGGAACACCTTTTTGAGTTTTATTAATTTTGATAAAAAGTCGAGCCTGATCTTTAACAGATAATCCCAACGTTGCAACTACCATTAATGGAAAGTCAGGGTCAGCTTCATAACAACCTTTGACTCGATGCTGACCATCTATAATCAGCCCTAGAGATTCTGTATTTTCTAAATTTAGTAAATTTTCATTTTCTGTATAAGAAAATTTACCTTCATCAATGTTGACCAGAATTGAATTAGGTATAATACCTTGTTCTTGTTCAATATAATTTTTTATTTCTTTGATTCGGGGTTTAGAAAATGAGCGTTGGTATCCTAATTTTTTATCAGATATTCTGCGAGAAACATCAAAACGCTCATAAATCATTTGAGCAGTAGTGATAAATAAAAGCATTTTTATATTGTTTTGACTTACTTGAAATGCTGATAGTTGTATATTGGACATAAATAATACACTTGTTAATAACACATATTCTTTATATTATATAAGCAATCTTGTAATGTTGAGTTGATAATTTTGGTGAAATTATTCAAAAGGATTTAACAGTCATGCTTTCAGCCATCAGACTAAGGTAAACTTTTATAGCCAAGATTTGCCTAAAAATATTTCATAATTAAAGGGAGAACATCCCAATGGAGAATACAAAATGCTAGAACAATACCGTCATCATGTTGCGGAACGCGCCCAACTCGGTATTCCTCCCTTACCATTGGATGCGAAGCAAACCTCAGAACTGTGCGAATTGCTGCAAAATCCACCAGAGGGTGAAGAAGATACATTATTACATTTATTGTGCGATCGCGTACCCCCCGGAGTAGATGAAGCAGCTTATGTCAAAGCGGGATTTCTCACCGCCATTGCTAAAAGTGAAATTACCAGTCCTTTAGTTTCCCCTATCGCCGCAGTAGAATTACTGGGAACGATGGTAGGCGGATACAACGTGCAATCTCTGATTGATTTGCTGCAAGTTTCCAGTGGAGAATCAGAAGACGGAGAAACACCTTTAGTGATGAAGGGTGAAGGTAGAGAACCCATCGCTGCTTACGCCGCCACCGCCCTGAGTAAAATCCTTTTGGTGTATGATGCCTTTCATGATGTCTTAGAATTAGCCGAAAGTAATCCTTTCGCCAAACAGGTAGTTGACTCTTGGGCAAATGCTGAATGGTTTACTATTCGCCCCACAGTACCAGAAGCCATTACTGTCACCGTGTTTAAAGTCCCTGGGGAAACCAACACCGATGACTTATCCCCAGCTACCCACGCCACCACCCGTCCAGATATTCCCTTACACGCCCTAGCCATGCTAGAGTCACGGCAACCGGGAAGTTTAGCAACCATTGTCGAGTTAAAGCAAAAAGGACATCCACTAGCTTACGTCGGCGATGTTGTCGGTACTGGTTCCTCACGCAAGTCTGCCATTAACTCAGTATTATGGCATTTAGGAAATGATATACCCTATGTACCAAACAAACGCGCTGGGGGTTATATTTTAGGTAGTGCGATCGCGCCAATTTTCTTCAACACTGCCGAAGATGCCGGTGCTTTGCCCATTGAATGCGATGTCAGCAACTTAGAAACCAGTATGGTAATTACCATCCATCCCTACAAAGGCAAAATTACCACCGAAACCGGCGAAATCATTTCCACCTTCAGCCTCAAACCCGAAACCATCTTTGATGAAGTCCGCGCCGGTGGACGCATTCCCCTATTAATTGGACGTACCCTCACCGACAAAACCCGCGAAGCATTGGGTTTAGAACCCAGCAATATATTTATTCGTCCTCAAGAACCCAACGATACAGGCAAAGGTTACACCCTAGCCCAGAAAATGGTCGGTAAAGCTTGCGGCTTACCAGGTGTCCGTCCAGGGACATCATGCGAACCCCTAATGACAACCGTTGGTTCCCAAGACACCACAGGCCCCATGACCCGCGACGAATTAAAAGAACTCGCCTGTCTTGGTTTCAGTGCAGACTTAGTAATGCAGAGTTTCTGTCACACAGCCGCATATCCCAAACCAGTAGACATTAAAACTCACCAAGAATTACCAGATTTCTTTGCCCAACGTGCAGGTGTCGCCCTACGTCCCGGCGATGGTATCATTCACTCCTGGCTAAACCGGATGCTATTACCCGATACCGTGGGAACAGGTGGCGATTCCCACACCCGCTTCCCCTTGGGTATATCCTTTCCTGCTGGTTCTGGGTTAGTCGCCTTTGCCGGTGCATTGGGTGTCATGCCCTTGGATATGCCAGAATCAGTATTAGTAAGATTCAAAGGTGAATTACAACCCGGTATCACCTTACGAGATATAGTGAATGCCATTCCTTACGTTGCCATTCAAAAAGGTTTGCTAACAGTAGAGAAAAAAAACAAGAAAAATATCTACTCAGGGCGCATTCTGGAATTGGAAGGTTTACCAGATTTGAAAGTAGAACAAGCCTTTGAACTCACCGACGCTTCCGCAGAACGTTCTTGTGCAGGTTGTACAATTAAGCTGAGTATTGAGACAGTTTCTGAATATCTGCGTTCCAATATCACCTTGTTAAAGAACATGGTAGCTAGGGGTTACACAGATGCACGTACCATTATGCGCCGTGTTGCGAAAATGGAAGAATGGTTAGCCAATCCCACCTTAATGGAAGCTGATGCAGATGCGGAGTATGCAGAAATCATCGAAATTGATTTAAACGAAATCACAGAACCAATTGTAGCTGCACCCAATGACCCTGATAATGTGAAATTATTATCAGAGGTTGCTAATGACCCAGTACAAGAAGTATTTGTCGGTTCTTGCATGACCAATATCGGTCATTATCGAGCCACTGGTAAAGTATTAGAAGGTGCTGGTGCAGTTAAAGCCCGTTTGTGGATTTGTCCCCCTACCCGCATGGATGAATATCAATTAAAACAAGAAGGTGTGTATAACATCTTTGAAACTGCGAATGCGCGTACAGAAATGCCTGGATGTAGTTTATGTATGGGTAATCAGGCGCGAGTTGAAGATGGAACAACTGTGTTTTCTACCTCAACGCGTAACTTCAACAATCGCATGGGTAAAGATGCGCGAGTTTACCTTGGTTCGGCAGAATTAGCCGCCGTTTGTGCCTTGCTGGGACGCATTCCCACAGTGCAGGAATACTTGGATATTGTAGCAGAAAAAATTCATCCTTTTGCTGATGATTTGTATCGGTATTTAAACTTTGATCAAATCACTGGTTTTGAGAATGAAGGTAGGGTGATTAGTCAGGAGGAACAGGCAGCTTTGGTATAATTTAGGTTAGGGTGGGTCTGGATAGACTCACCTTTGAATGTTATTAACAGATTATTATATTCTTCTATTGTAATATGCCTAAAAAAAAGAAAACGGAAGATAGCAAATATCAACAATTAGAAATGGAATTTCCTGTTCTAGATTCTAAAAATATAAAAATACCAAACAAAGATGTTCTCCAAAAATTGAATATAGAAGAAGAAAATCCTAGTACAACTGACACATTGCAATCCTATTTTACAAACACTACACAGAGTACACAAGATAGAACCAATGATGATTTATTAGAATCTAACCCTGAGAAAAGTGATAATTTATTCTTGCCATTCTCCTATGAGGACATCATAGATGAAATTGGGGAGAAAAAATCTAGACTTCCAGATTTAATTGTACCAGTAACTAAATTTGAAAAAGAAATTGTTAAAGTTTTATCAAATATTATTAATTCATCAGGAAAATTGTTGTTTTTGTATGGTGCATCAGGTGTTGGAAAATCAACTTTTATTAGTTCTTTGCAGTTTCAACCTGGTATTCCAGTAAAAGAAATTGTATCTATTAAAGCTAATGAATTACTGGAAGAGAATAAGTCCATATCAAAATTTGATGAATTAATCCAACAAATACAAAACAAAGCTAACACTTTCTTCGCAGAAAATACTAAGAACGGTGAAAAATTATGTATTGTTATAGAACACTTGGAAAGATTAAAAGAAAAAGATAAAGATGAAGCTATTTCTTTCTTCACAGATTTAAATGGTTGGCTACGTAAGTATCCAATTTTAATTATTTGGCCTGTCACAGTTTACAAGGATTTGGAAAATATGCAGAATTGGGCTAAAAATTATTCCAGCACAATGTTTTATAGAAAAATTCCATTTATTAATTTTACTGGGCCACCAATAGAAGAATACCCTAATATTGCCAAGAAAACAATTATGTTTTTTAATCAGGGTAAAAGTTGTCACGAATTTCAACTGAATGATAATGATTTTGAAACTTTAAGAAAAGAATACGAAAATAAACCTCCAGAAAAACAGTTAATTAGAGAATATTTACTGGATGTTAAAGAGATTTGGAACGATAGAACTAAGTACATTGAGAAAATTGAAAATTCTATTCCAAAACCTACTGAAGTTTGGTTTATATTTGCATATCCAGAAGCAGAAGGAGTAGTGGCACGCTTCGCTAAACAGATGCCGGAAAATATTAATGAAATGTGGAATGCAGAATATAATCCTTTACAACCTTATATTAATGAACATACACAAAGAAGCGCTGATTGGCCAGCCAAACGTTTGACTTTAGCTTTAAATAGTCGTATGTTAACCACAAAAATCATGTATTTACCCACCAACGCATTAATTAGTTGTATTGTTGCTTACGCTAATGATGCAAAAATCAAAATATCAAGAGAAGATTTTAAAGACGAAAACAAATATAAAGTACCTGATCATTGGTTTGGTAAACAGTTAGCAAATGATACATTAAAAAGAACTCCTTTATATTTGCAATTATCTGGTGGTAAAACTCCTACCGGTAAACGCAAAAGTGGTACAGTTGAAAAAGCATTAAATAATGCAAGAAAAGCTTTTGAAAAAATTAATGAAGATATATCAGCATCTAAATCGGGAAAAATAGGAGATAAACCATTTAATAAAGCTATTTGTTTAGCTCTTGAAAGTACATTATCGGAATTAAACTTTCAATTTAGATGTGAGCAATATCATCCACATTTAAGAATGAAACCAGATATCACAGTTGAAACACCCAACAAAATTATTTGTTTGGAATTTTGTTACACAATTGATAATACTCCCGGAAATCTAGCTGATTATGTTTTAAGTAAATTAAATAAGTATATGAAACAGTTAGAACAAGTTTATAGAATACCGGAAGATTTAAATTGGTAATATTTTAAACTTGAGTCGCTGTTTTATTATAGGAAGTTATCTATACTGATCATTATTTATTGGTGTGTGATAGCTGTTTCTGGATATGATAGGAAAATGATCACTATTGTGTTTTAGGATAGCTTATGAATAAAAGGAAGTAAAAAAATGATTGAATTACATCCTGAATTTTTAACAAAAGATTGTGAAAAACAATTTGCAGTTTTACCTTATTTAATAAAGAGGAGATTATCAAATGGACAAGCTAAATCGTTATCAAAATATAATCAAACAAATCCTCACTGAATATGAAAGAATCTCAGCACAAGTACCTGATCCTGATATAGATGAGGTGTTAATGTTTGATGATCAAAGAAGTCAATATCTTTGGTTTAATATTGGTTGGAAAAATAATAAACGAGTGAAGGCAATTACTGTTTATGTTCGCATTAAAAATGAGAAGATTTACATTGAGGAAGATTGGACTGAGGAAGGAATTGCAACTGAGTTATTAAGAGAAGGTGTACCAAAAGAGGATATTGTTTTAGCTTTTCATGATCCAGAAACTCGTAAATTAACTGAGTTTGCTGTAGCTTAGAAATTAAAGATTTAGAAAAAATTCCTGTAAATGACAGAGAACGAATTATCAATAAAGTTGAAGCAATGCAAGATGATTTACAGGGAGACGTAAAACGCTTAACAAATTTTACCCCCGAATATCGTTTAAGAGTAGGTGATTATCGAGTTTTGTTTGAATTAGCAGAAGCGACTATCATTATATATAGGGTCAAGCACCGCAGTAAAGCTTATGAATAAAAGGAAGTAAAAAAATGATTGAATTACATCCTGAATTTTTAACAAAAAATAGTGAAAAACAATTTGCGGTTTTACCTTATGAGGAGTTTTTGAAGATTAAAGAATTGTTGGAAGATTTGGAAGATTTACGAGATTTACGAGATTCTAAGGAAGAACAAAAAGATAGTGTTACAGTAACTTTAGCCGATGTTAAAAAGTTGTTATTATCTTGATACTAGAAAATAATAGGTGCTGTGACGAAGTAGATAATATACTAGGGTGGACAATGCCCAACCTTTCAATTATTTATTTTTGAAAAAGCTTAGAAATAGCTAGTAATTCACGTCCCTGGACTTCTACAGTAGAAGAATCTTTTCGAGTGAAAACTTTTTCTCCAAGAAATGAAACCTCTGTTTGAACAGGGATAGTAATTCTAACCACAGAATGACCTTTATATGATACTGTGTCAAACTTCGTTAATACTTGTGTTTTTAACGGTTCACTGAGGGAAGAGTTTTGGATTGCATTAGTTAATAGTCTCACATATTGCTCTACAGTCTGATTTTGTAGCTTTGCTTCTCTATCAATTCCTACAATATATCTTCCATTAATGTCAATCGGCTTTATTGTGTCTAACTCTTCTATTCTATGAGCATCAGTTTCGCGGTCCGTGATACCAATATGAATATATCCATCGCTATCTGACCCTAAGTTTGCTATCCCACATATAGTTTCAATAATTCTTTCCAGTAAATCTTTATTGAGGTTTCTTTTTGGCGATAAATCAAGTAAACCTTGTTTACATTCATACCTTGAAGTTTCTATACGAGAACGACGCAAAGAATTTTCCAGATCAAGTGCAAGTTCAACGCCATGTCCTAACGCTGATGGTTCTTGTTTAGCAAAACAATCTTGAATGAGTCCTATAGTTTGCCTAATGTTGCTTTTACGGTCTTCTGTTGTTGTATAGTGACTACTCAAATCCAATTTTTTTTGAAGTCCCCGAAGACCATTCATTATACCTCCAGGGTCAACAGGAGAAAGTTGTTTACGAATTAGTAGGTCGAAAAAAGCCATAAAAATAGTGTAAAATGCCGTTCGGATTGGATTATTACTATTTGGATTAACAATACGTAGTAAAGCTTTGGGTTCTGAACTATAGGATTCTATGGTTTCTCGCATAACTGCGAATGTTGTGATGATATCCTGAGTTAGTTTTTTAAACCCATAAGTTGCTAATGCACTATCTAAAACCTGAGAATATTTACTGTCCGAATCATATAAACTATCTAAACGTTCGGTGCTGACTGGCAATGGTTCATTAAGTAAAATAGAAGCTAAAATATCAGCTACCATTTGTTCATCTTCACTTTCACGAAGTAGTTTTGCAGTTAAGGCTCCTTGTTTACACCACATAGTATCTTCAGCTTTAATTTTATAACCTTGATTATTTTTTTGTGAATCAATACTTATTTCTGGCATATCTGTAAGACGTAATACTTTATCTGAAACATCTCCACGTAACTCCATAGAGATTGTTCGTACTAATTCTGCAAATGCAGTCGTTACACCTGCTTGTCTTTTTTCCTGACTACTTAAGTGTTTACCACTAGAATTAATACGGCCAAATACTTCTGTAATATCTTCTTGTGACATTGCAGTATATACCGTCACGGCAAGTTGATAATCTAAAATATCAGCACATTCTTTAGCTGCTAATAAATTTATATTTTGTTTTTCATTGTTATTAATTACCATTTTAATAATGCCATCAATTGCTAATTGTTTAGCGTATGAAAACTCTTCAAGATTGAAATATTGGTCATCAACATTAAATGTATTTTCGATAAAACTAAAAATTGCATTAAGACGTTGCATTCCATCAATAATTTCATATTTGCCACTACCTTGGATCTGAGGGCGTTCTGCTAGTAGAATCAATGGGATAGGATATCCTTTTAAAATACTGCCAATTAATTTTTCTTTCTCTGCAATTGTCCAAACAAGCTTTCTTTGATACTTTCTATTTACCAATAAACTACCTGAACGATAGAGCCTATAAGCTTCTGTAACACTCATCCCACGGGGTGTAATGCTCATATTCAGCGTTTTATAAATTATATTTACCAACCAGAATTATACGTTAATTGTAAGTTCTATTTAATACCTATATTTTTTCTTAAGATTGAGCCGAGATCACACGAGAACACACCTATAAATTTGAGCGATCGCCTTAACCACCCTTTAAACTTGCCCATGTAT
>NZ_JAYGHH010000018.1:0-25620 GCF_034931045.1 Nodularia sp. UHCC 0506 | reverse complement strand
TGCAAAAGCCTGTAACTCTCCGGGTCATTATGGCAAAAACCAAACTATTAACGTTTATAATTTTCTTTGTTCTATGCCTTACCCTGGTAAATGTGCGTTCTTATGGGCAAACAACTATGATATCAGCACCGCATCTGCTGACAGACCCATTTTTACAACTACCAACCGCTAACTCTGTGCAAGTAGTTTGGTTTACAGAGTTTCCTGGTGATAAACACGTAGTTACCTACGGGGAAAATCTGGATAAATCAAGCTTTGCTAGAACTACTAAACTCAGCCGCACCAGAGAAGACCAACAATCAAAAGTAGCAAATAAAACTATAAATCAACCTGTAAAACGTGACATTTGGCGACACGAAGCCGAGGTGACTGGGTTAACGCCTGGGGTGCGTATTCCCTATCGTGTGATGAGTGTGCGCGAAGGTGGCGCAAGTGTTAGCAGTGATGTTTTTACCCTCGCACCGACTCCAGAACCAGGACAAGTATTGAAGATTCTCCTGACTTCAGACCATCAGTTAAAACCGATGACAGCCGCAAATCTGCAAAAGGTGGTGGAAACGGTGGGACAGGTTGATGGGGTGTGGTTCGCTGGTGATTTAATTAATGTGAGCGATCGCGCCTCAGAATGGTTTGATGATAGTCGGGGTGGTGCATTATTTCCCGCTTTACAAGGTCATGCTCACTATGAAATGACACACAATGGCGTGAAAACAACCTATACAGGGGGTGAAATCATTCAACACGCCCCCATGTTTACAGCTATTGGTAATCATGAGGTGATGGGGCGGTTTGAGAGAACAGATAGTTTAAATAATGAATTTAATGATCCTATTCCCCGTGACGTTGCTCAAAGATTATATAGTGGGAAATCTTTGATAGATAATTCTTTTAATACTTATACTTATGAAGAGATTTTCAGCCTACCTCAAAGTAAAACAGGTGGAAAAAAGTATTATGCAGTTAGCTTTGGTGATGTGCGTTTGGTGGTACTTTACATTACCAATACGTGGCGGACTCCTAACTTAAATACAGCATATAAAGGTAGATATAAAGAAGCATTCCAGGATTTAGATAATCCAGAAAATTGGGGTTATGGGCAATTAATTTTTGAGCCAATTACTCAAGGTAGTCAGCAATATAATTGGTTAGAAGCAGAACTTAAAAGTCCAGAATTTCAACAAGCCAAATACAAAATTGTGATGTTCCATCATCCACCTCATACATTAGGTGATAATATCGTTCCTGCTTATACAAATCCAGTGCAGATAATTGAACGTGAGCAAAACGGTAAAATCAGCGCAGTTCGTTACGAATACCCCAAAGATGCAGATTACATTAATCGTGATGTTTTGCCTTTACTAGAAGCGGCTGAGGTGCAATTCGTATTATATGGACATTCCCATTTATGGAACCGCTTTGTTAGTCCTAGTGGAATGCACTTTCTCGAAACATCAAATGTCGGTAACTCCTACGGTGCGGCTTGGGGGAACAAAAAACGAGAAATACCAATTGGATATCAAGAAGATTATACTGCACTGGGTGATCCTTATGGGTTGGAACCAGTCATCCCGACAATTGCACCCTTATTAGGAGAAGATAATCAACCGCTTCCTTACATAGCGAGTAACGACATCACAGTTTTTAGCATCTTTGACACAGGCAAAGGAATAGTAACCAGCTATTATTTTGATACCAGTCAACCCGATTCAGACGTAGTAAAATTTGATGAATTTAAATTAAAATAACTAAGCATAGACACTTCCAAATAAAAAAACATCCAACTCCCTCTTCCCTCTTCCTCTGAGTCCTCTGCGCCTCTGCGGTATGCGCTACGCGAACGTTCTTCATATAAAACTACCCAACACCCAAACTAAATTTCTAGTCATCACAAAAAAATATAGTAACCAGGGCAGGTTATGATACGCTATCAGCCAGAGAAAAGAAAAAGGTACTAAAAATGACTAAACTGCGGGTGGGACTGCTGTTTGGGGGTCGTTCCGGGGAACATGAAGTTTCAATTAGTTCAGCAAGAGCGATCGCTAAAGCCTTAAGTGCAGAACAAAATGCTAATAAGTACGAAATCCTGCCTTTTTATATCCAGAAAAATGGCTGCTGGTTAGCGGGAGAAATACCCCAGCAGGTTCTAGAGTCTGGTATTCCGCATATAGAAAACAAAAACCTCAACCCATGTCAATTACCTGATCTAGTCACCCAAGTGGATGTGTGGTTTCCCATTCTGCATGGCCCCAACGGTGAAGACGGCACAATTCAGGGATTACTGACATTAATGCAAGTCCCCTTTGTAGGTTCCGGGGTGTTAGGTTCAGCTTTGGGTATGGATAAGATTGCCATGAAAATGGCCTTTGAGCAAGCCGGATTACCCCAAGTGAAATATAAAGCCTTAACCAGAGCGCAAGTTTGGTCAAATCCTTGTGTATTTCCCAAATTATGCGATGAAATTGAAGCTGCTTTGGACTATCCCTGTTTTGTCAAACCTGCTAATTTAGGTTCATCAGTGGGTATTGCCAAAGTGCGATCGCGCCAAGAGTTAGAAGCGGCCTTAGATAATGCTGCTACTTATGACAGACGGATCATTGTCGAAGCAGGAGTAGTGGCGAGGGAAGTGGAATGTGCCGTATTAGGTAATGATCAAACTAAAGCCTCTACCGTTGGAGAGATTACCTTTAACAGTGACTTCTATGATTATGAAACTAAATATACAGCAGGTCAAGCAGATTTACTGATTCCTGCACCCCTCCCAGATGCAGTCAGCCGCCAAATCCAAGATATGGCATTACAAGCCTTTGCAGCAGTTGATGCAGCAGGGTTGGCAAGAGTAGATTTTTTCTTTGTAGAAGCTACCGGGGAAATATTGATTAACGAAATCAACACCTTCCCAGGCTTTACTGCTACCAGTATGTATCCCCAACTCTGGGCTGATAGTGGTATACCCTTTCCAGACTTAGTAGATCGGTTAATTCAACTAGCACTAGAAAGATATTCTGGTGCTGAATCGAAGTCATAACCAAACTCAAAATTCACTAAAATCGCTAAATTAGTCAAAAATTTGGGATTTAGTAGCATATATTTCCAAAAAAAAGCTACTGAATTTCCCCATCAAGCTACGGATACCTGATGACTGACTCCTCCAGTACAATCATTAGCTAGAGGGGATCAATCTGAAAGTAATCATGGAACATACTCAGAGTTTACAAGATCGGCCAAATCAAGTCAGAAGGCAGACAAATCGTAAATCGGGATTAATCCGTAGCTCAAATATTTTGATCTATCTGCTGACACATCGTCCAGGGTTATTGTTAACGGGATTATTAACAATGCTGCTAGGAACTGCTGCTTTAGCTTTGTACAGCTTGGGTTACGCTGGTAGTGCAGACAATATAGAACTAATAGAAGAAATCCCGGCTGTGGTGGAAAAACCAATCACAATATCCTCTGAGCATAGCAATCCTACACCTTTATGGCTAGTAGCTGCGATCGCTCTCAGTTGTGCTAGTGGTTGCTACATAATTTTCCAATTAGTCAACCGTCCCCATAATCAGCATCCACAAATCCGCCAACCCATCAAACACGATGCCGAAACATCTCCAAAAGAGCGCAGCTATCGCGCCTCAAAACCTTTAAAGCCAAACCGTAGCCAAACATGGGAACCAGCGATTGTAAAGAATCCGCCAGTTTTTATCCCACTACAACCACTAAAGCAGATTATTCCCAGGGGAAATAAATCACAGTCTCCGGTGACGGTTCTACCACCAGAACATCAGCATCCACTGGATAAAAGAAAAGAAACTTTGGCAGACTTGATGGATATTCGTAAACACAGTTCTTTGTCTACCATTTTACAGAAATATTAATCTTGCTGGCAAAGTGTTGGTATTGAGCAAGCCACTTATCGCATCTGCACAAGAAAATGTTAAGTAAAGAAACCTGCCAAAATGGCAACCACATTTAGATTAACTAAGTTAAATTGTAGAAGACAAAAAACAACAATGATTTTGTTAATCAAAATACCCAATAATTAGTTGCTCTTGTTCAATGATCACAACTTAAGTTATCAGACTTGGTATTTGTCACACCAGGAATTTTAAATGTATATGAGCGTTGTCATTGATATACACATTAGCCCCCTAAATAAAGGGCAGCGCTTATACATATTCCTGAAACACTACAGTGGCAAATTCCTGAGTGAGAGGTTAGAGGCGCTTGGTATGCCTCCTCTCACTCTTTTTTTATAAAAAATTCGTCTCTTGCAAAAACTTAAGAACAGCTGCATTCACGACCTGAGATGAACCAGCAGAGGCATCATGATAGCAGTTATCTATAATTTTGAACTGGGATAAGGGGATGTTTTGATGTAGTTTTTCCCCATGACTGGTAGGGAACCAACTATCTTGATCTCCCCACATAATTAATGTGGGACACTTAATAGTACCCAGATTATTTTGAATTTCACTGAGCAGATTAGGTTTATTGGTTTGCCAATTTTCTATTTCCTGCGCTGCTATTTGTAATTCTTCAGCAACTTTGACAATAGTTCCAGGAAGTTCAATAAATGGATAAGTGAGCCAATACACATCTTCGGGTGTCAAAATTGATGGGTCGAACAGCACCTTACGCCTTTCTATGGCCATAATTTCCCTGACTAGAGGTGCAAATAGATATGCTAAACGCAAAGAATCAATGGTTTGTAACATTTCTAATGGCATTTTAGCAAGTATCCACATTGCCCAATGAGGTAATTGTTCGGTGAAAACAGGTACATTTATGACTATTAAACGTGCGATTAATTGAGGATGATGTTGAGCTAGGGCTAGGGCTACTAACCCCCCTAAAGATTCGGCGACAATCACCGCAGGCTCATCACATAATGCTTGAATAATCCGTTCTAATTCAATAAGTTGATGTCCATTTTGTTCTCTACGCAACCAAGGTTTTTCCGAAAAACCGTATCCTTTGGCATCAAAACAAATTACCCGAAAATATTGCGATAATGGCGCGATACTGTGCCGCCAATTGTAGCTCCAGCTACCCATTCCATGTAATAAAACTAAGGGTTTACCTGTACCTACTTCACCATAAGCAATTTGTACAGGATATCCATGTGTATCAGTAATTATTAGACTTTGCCTTCCTTGAGGAAAAGTAGCCTGCCACCAATCTTTCATTCCTTTTTTTTATAACTCGTTTAAAGCATTATAATTATTATCACGAGAATGCTATTAAGACAATGGCAAAATAAGTTAAGGGTTTAAGGTTTCCTTCTGAGAGGGAACTGTAAATGTGCTTCTAATAGTTTGATATTATACTCATTTGCTGTCCAGGCAAAATCAAATAAATCTCCGATTACTGGGATAGCACCTACCAAGCCATCAATGATCACATTCAAGACCATTTTTCTCAAAGTAGCTTGAGGAACACCGAGTTTGGCAGCTTCTATAACAATGTAACTAGCAAGGATAATTCCCAAAACATCGCCACCAATAGGGATAAATCCGATCAATGGGTCTAAACCAATGTGAATTGGTGTTCCGGGAATAGTTATCACTTTATCGAGGATGAGACTCAACCGACGCAGGCGTTTCAATGTGAGTGCTTGAGCTGCGGAATCAATATAATCATCCCGTCTATCAAAATTAGACATGAAGGCGATCGCTTATTTGAGGTTAAATAGTTAAATACCTGACTACTGTATTACTGTATTTAATTTCTTATGGCTTTTCCATTAAGTTTTTAGCTGATTTTAGCTGCATTTGTTCACCGACAGTTACATTTAATTGGTCGCCAATCAGCATCACCGCCGCACTCATCCACAGCCATAGCATTAAAACTATCACCGTACCCACAGCACCATAAACTTTGTTATAGTTACCAAAATTCGCGACATAAGTCCGAAATAAGGCTGACAGAATTGCCCAGAACACAGCTGCTGATATAGCACCCGGCATCATTGGTGTCCCTGAATTCCAGACGCTGGGGCCATAGCGATAGACAAAGCTGAAAGCGATCGCAATAATACCCAGAGCCAAAGGCCAGCGTAACAGTTGCCAAAAATGCAGTAAAAAAATCAGAGAACTACTTTCATTTACCGCCATTGCTAATAGTAGGTCGCTAATAAATACAAGAAAAGAAGCCAAAACAAATAGTAAAAGAGTCCCGATGGTTAATCCTAGTGAAATGAGTTTGGCTTTCCAAAAAGGGCGCGTTTGCTCAGAGGGAATTTGATGAATTTGATCGAAGGCAGCCATGGCCGTACTTATCGCCCCAGAAGCAGTCCAAATAGCGATTAAAAAGCTGACAGAAAACAAACCACCATTTCTGGAGTTGGTAATTTCTTGACTGGCAAAATCACGAACTAAGATCAGTACTTCTTCTGGTGCGACTTGACTGAATTGAGCTGCCAGTTGTTTAAAGGTATTTTGGAAGGATTCTTCAAATAAGCCGATAGCTGTCAGCAGGGCGATAATTGCTGGAAAGAACGATAACATGGCATTGAAAGCAATTTCTGAGCCTAGTCCTAAAAGTCGTCTTTCGCTTGTTCTAGCAAAGGTGTTTTTCAGGGTGCGCCCATTGATGTGACGAAAGAAACTGAAAAAACGAGTCTTGGGCATAACAAATCTTCTCTCTGTCTGCAATTAGCGCAATTCGGGTATAGTTTGCACTGGGGGATTTCTCCGTGATTTTACCGTAAGTTTAAGTATGGCGCTACGTTGAGACTCTGTTCCTGTTTGCCAGTCGATGCGCTCATCACTGCTAATTTGCCACTGTGATTCTAGATATTCTGTAATAGCTTGCGCTCGCGCTGGGACAATTTCTGCTAATTCGTCTGCTTCCTGATTGACGATTATTTCCAGATTTAAACTAGGCTGTTGCTGTAAAATTTGCCCAACCCGGTCTAATAACTTAGTATTTTCTGGCGTAAGTTCTGATTGCTCATTTTCAAAGGATATAGCGCCTAGATTGCTGGCTATTCTTTGCATACTCACTACAGCAGACTCGTAATTTAAGCGATTTCTGACGCTATCAGCCACTAGAGTTTGAGCATCTCCATCAATATCGCGTTCACTCAGATAAACCACCCGGATACTTAGAGGTATAACTGGGCTAGTAATTAACTCGTAATTAATCATTTCGGCTGGTGGGGGAAGTTTCAAATCACGTAAAGCAGATTGAACTTCTTGCACAAAAGTTGATTGTAATTGAGCGATGGTTAAAACCGGTTCGGGAGGTTGTTCTTTCGGTACTGGGCGTAAAAGTTCGTTGGCAGCCGTGGGAATTTCCACCAGTTTCAGGGCTAATAATTCTGGAGGTCTTCCCAAACGGGCGGCTAACTGTTGAATATAAATATTCTGTTCATCTGATGAATATTGCTGACTCGTAAACACCTGAAGTTGAATTGTTAGCTTTTCATTTTTTTCTGATGTTGAGATATTACTAATGAAAGAACGTGCTTCACCATCAGGAAAAGTGGCAAAATTTTTCTGCCAGACATCCGTTGCCAAACTCCGGTTACGATTATCCTGTTGCTGGAGAGCAATTTCCCGTCCCAGTTGACTGAGGGAGCGATTGAGTGGGAAGATAATGGAGATAATAGTAATAAAAATTAATAATAATCTCCCCGGCAGCGAGCCAATTTTCCGTAATTTGCTATATGCGGGTAGTTTCTCCAATAAACTTTGAACCCAGACACTTTCAGGATGTGTGAGCCGCCATTCCCTAACTCTTGCTCTGACGAGATGATTATCAATATGTAGTCCCAGAAATACCAGCATGGCAGTAAAGGTAATTGCTACCAAGTTGGTGAAAAAAAGTAAACCTCCACCACTAGCTACCTGTATTCCCTGAGCGCTATTGAGACTAATAGCCACACCGATACCATATCCCACAACACATAATGGTGGCATCAAAGCCACTGCGATCGCCACACCAGGAATGGAAGTCGCCACGCCTCTGGGTTCTTTACAAATTGCCACTGACCCCACAGCACCAGAAAACAGGGCGATCACTAAATCCAGAATATTCGGCCGAGTTCTAGCTAAAATCTCACTGGTAATTTCCTTAAATGGCAGTAATGTCACCAGTAACACAGCAAAGGAAATAGCCACAAAACAACTCAATAACAAATTCAGCAGTGCGCGCATCGCTAAAATTACATCACCCGCAGCCAGCGCCAGTCCATTGGCTAAAATTCCCCCCATCAATGGAGAAATCAGCATCGCGCCAATAATGACGGCGGGACTATTTAGCACTAGTCCCAGGGTAGCAATACCAGCCGCAAACAGAACTTGAATCCAATAGCTGGCATCATCAAGACTAAGGGAACTGCATATTTCTAGGTACACTTGCTCTTTCCGAGCTTGACCTACTCCCAAGTTGTTGGCAAACCAGTCTCTAAACATATCAAAGTCCTAATTGTGCTAATTTGATGTTTGGTTTCTGTACTGTTGAAAAATAATCATCTCATTACCAACAACTGGGTTACGGGCTATCAGCTTATCTTGGGAGTCGAGAATTTCTAAATGAGTAAAATCAAGTTCTTGAGCGCGTTGTAATACTTCCGCCGCTAGTTGCTTTTGTTCAGATGCGGGGAGAGTGTACCAATCATCATTAATTTTGACAGTCAAATTACTGGTACGGAAGTTAGCTTGTATTGACTGTATCAGACCAGAGGCAAAGCGATCGCCAAAGGCGGGGCTGAGTCCTGCGGACACGCTACGCGAACGCCCATCGCTTATTTCGGCTACTTGATTTTCAATAGCTGCAATCAAAGATTCTTCTGGTGTCAATTTTATGATCGGCGTTGGTTCTGGAACAGGTTCCGGAATTGCTTCTGGTGTTGGTTCCGGTTCAGGTTCCGGAATTGCTTCTGGGACAGGTTCCGGCGTTGGTTCTGGTGCCGTTAACTCTGGTGGAATAGTTATTATCGGTGTCGGTGCTGGAACTTCCTCAACTGGTGGAACTGTAGCCACTTCAGTCGGCTTCTGAGTCAAAACAGTCGCAGTTGACCAAACTACCGCCACAGTAATTACCGCTAAAATTCCCGTCAACACTGTATCTGACAAGTTATTAGACACATTTGATGGTAGAAACAAGCGGACTTGTCTTAAAAATCGATTCCATTGTGTTTCCAGACCTTGCCAAAAACTAGGTGCTTCTTTAGTCCCTGGTGGGGGTGAAGTTTCCAGTTTGACTACCGCCGTTTCTAAAATTCCCATCGTCCCCCTGAGAATTTGGATGATTTTAACCTTCCAAATAGGTAGTTGGGGCGAAGAATCAGGTTGTGAATTTTGATTGTCTTGTGACATGGAACTTTTCCCAAAAGCAGCGACTCAAAGACAAATAACTGGCATTATTAATGCTGCGGCCTGTTTGCCTTAATGTATCACCAAAAAAGTGCTGCTAAACTGACTAAATATTGAGTTTGGTAAGTTTATGAACCTTAAACGCCGTCAATTCTTATTTTTAGGCAGTCTTGGCACTATTGGAACAGGACTTGTAGGCTGGAAGTTAGCTCGTCAAAATAATCAAATTGCTAATATTGCAAATACAGCAGTTATCGCCGCCACCCCACCCCAAAAAAAATTACTATTGCGTTTTAGTTCGGTTGCAGACACAGGAACTGGTGCTAGAGGTCAATATGCCGTAGCTGGGGCGATGAATTATTATTACCGGAAAAAGCCTTATGATTTAGTGGTTTTAGCTGGAGACAACATTTACAACAATGGCGAAATTGAAAAAATCGGTGCAGTTTTTGAGCGTCCCTACAAAGAATTATTATCTCAGGGCGTAAAATTTCATGCTTGTTTAGGTAATCATGATATTCGCACCGAGAACGGTGATCCACAAATCAAATATCCCGGCTTTAATATGAAGGGGCGTTATTACACATTTCGCCGTGATGCTGTACAGTTTTTTGCTTTAGATACTAATCGTAATGCTGATTGGGAAAATCAAGTAGTTTGGTTAGAGCAAGAATTAAGCCGCAGTGATGCACCTTGGAAAGTGGTATTTGGGCATAATCCCTTTTATTCATCAGGTCATTATGGAGTTAGTCAAACACTGATTAAACGTTTCACGCCTTTATTTAAAAAGTACAATGTGCAACTTTACATCAATGGTCACGACCACCATTATGAGCGCACTGGGAATATTGATGGCACAACTTATTTAACTACTGGAAGTGGTGCAGGTGTTCGTCCTGTAGGGCGTTCTAAGTGGACACAACATTCTGCTGACAGGTTGGCTTTTGCTGCCTATGACGTTTATCCAGATAGAATTGAAGTGAGTGCTATGGGTACTGATAAACGGGTTTTTGATTATGGTGTGATTAAGTTAAAATCTACTTAATACCTAATTGAGAGAAAATCTCAACACTTTGTAAGTAAATGAAGTACACACCTTAATATTATAAATCTTGTGGGGTGGGCATCTTGCCCGCCCTTGTGTACCTCCTGTGATGAAATGTGCTGTATCCTTGATGTGTAACCTAATTGGTAAATGTGTAATATTTCTATCAGCTAAAGCAGTTTTGGAGCTACAGAGAAAATGAATTTTTTATTAAAAGCTATCCTGTTGCTAATTAATTTAGGAACAGGAGGTTATTTTATTCTAGCTAATCCTCTAAAATTTTCCGACAAAACATCAACTAAACTTACTTTTCATATTCGACCAAAAGTATTTCTAGGTATGGGACTACTTTTGAGTCAGTTTATAGTTTACTTTTTATTTAGTACTTTGATGTTTGCACCTATTACACAACTTGTTTGTAATCGTTCTACAAACAATATAGCTATTTCAAATAATAATTTAAGTACAACACAAAATACTCTAACAGTCGGATGTAAATTAACAAACAATGATTGGTTTGGTCAAGAAAAAAGTCAAATAATACTTTCTGAGTTACTAGAGGCTAAATTGGAAACTACAATTGAAACTGATAGTCAGGCTAAACCTATTAAACCTAATTATGTATATGATATTTTGCTATTGAATAATACAGATACTATTCCTTTTACACGCGTAAAATACCCAAAATTCAAACTTGAAAAATTGCAATCAATAGTATTAATAATTAATAATTTTTTGAGAAATCCTCTAGAGAATAATTTAGCAGTTCAACTTGATGATAGCTTAGTTGGTTACATTTACTTTATCATTGCTGTATTTTGTGGAATATTAACGTTGCTAGTAGCGTCACCAGGTTTATTTATCACTTGTAATTTTGATAAAGAAACAAATACTGTAAAATTTAGTCGTTACAGGTGGTTTGGAACGTTAGGAAAAACAGTTTTTCAATATTCTTTGAACGAAATTACTGATGTTAAGCTTGAACGGATTGATACTAGCATAGATGAATACTTTTTTCGGGTTATTTTAGTACTAGAATCGGGTGATAATCTAACATTAACGCCCAATTATACTTCAAATTATATAAATGGAGATTCTATAGTTAGAGTAACTAAAGATTTTCTGGAACTAAAACATAAAGATAGTGCTAAATAAAACCGTGGGATTGGTAGACTCAGAAAAATATGAGTTCTGAAACAAGCTATGTCTCACATAAGCTTTTTAATAAAATAGCTTTTAATACAAGATTCATATCAGCCATTTCCCACTGTTGAACACTTTGAAGAAATAGAATTTTTATAGATAACAAAAATATTAATCCACTCTTTGCAACTGCGCTATTCTGGGGTCAACAATTTTCTGTCCCAAACTGGCAAATTTCACCGCCACAGACACCTTATTTGCTTCACCGAAAACGTGCGTAATTTCACCAATGCCAAAGGATTTATGTAAGACGCGATCGCCTACTTGCCAATTGTGGGGTGTATAAGGCTTACCGCCAGCTTTAGCAGCAGTTTTGGTCTGTGTATGACGGCCTTTATTACGCGTATTTAATAGTTCTTCGGGTAATTCGTCCAGAAATTGCGATCGCATCGCCGGTTCACGAGAACCATATAAGCGACGTTCACGGGCGTGTGATAAATATAACCGTTCCTGGGCGCGAGTGATCCCCACATAACACAGCCGGCGTTCTTCCTCTAAAGATTTTGGATCGTCTATGGAACGGTTACTAGGAAATAGTCCCTGTTCTAACCCTACCAAAAAGACTACGGGAAATTCCAGACCTTTGGAAGCGTGCAAAGTCATCAAAGTTACTTCTTTTTGTCCTTCCTTTAAGTTATCGAAATCAGAACTCAGGGCGCTGCTTTGTAGAAAATCTGTCAAAGAAACATCTTCATTTTCTTCTTGAAATTGTGATACGGCGTTGTAAAGTTCTTGGACGTTTTCGATTCTATTTTCGGCTTCATCTGTACCTTGGTTGTGCAAGTCTTTAATATAACCAGACTCGTCTAGAAGTTCTTTCAAAAGTTCGGAAACTGGAAGCGTTGCGGCTTGTTCTTTGCAGTGGTTGATCATTTTGGCAAAGTTATTCACAGCTTTAGCCGAACGCCCAGCTAATGTATTAACAGATGTTTCATCACTGAGAATTTCCCACAGGGTCGTCCCTAATTCATTGGAGGCGTTAACTAAGCTTTCAATAGTGGCTTTACCAATACCACGCCGGGGAGTATTGATAACTCGGAGTAAACTGACTCTATCAGCAGGATTCGCGATCACTCTTAAATAAGCTATGACATCTTTAATTTCTTTGCGATCATAAAACTTCATTCCTCCTACCACTGTATAAGGAATTTGATTCCTCATTAACAATTCTTCAAAAGGTCGTGATTGGGCGTTTGTCCGATAAAGTATAGCAAAACTACCCCAATCTAACTCCGGATTTTGTTGTTCTAAGGTGCGAATTTGCCCAATGACAAACTCGGCTTCTTCCATTTCATTATCGGCTTTATGACAATAAATCAGCTCACCGCTTCCCCTCGTCGGCTTGAGGACTTTATCAATGCGTTGAGTGTTATTTTCAATTAATTCGTTAGCCGCTTGCAGAATATTCTCACAAGAGCGATAATTTTCTTCTAACTTCACCATCGAGCGGGTATCATCATCAGCTAAACCATCGCCAAACTCTTGTTGAAATTCCAACAATATGGTAAAGTCAGCCATTCTAAAACTGTAAATAGACTGATCTGCATCACCCACCACAAAAACTGAGCGATTTTTCCATTCCCAAGCACTCTTGCTGTCTTCGCCATTAGTCACCAACAGCTGAATCAAATCATATTGAGTCCGGTTAGTATCTTGATATTCATCTACCAGGATATGGCCAAACTTGCGATGCCAATAATCTAGAACTTGCTCGTTTTGCTGAAATAATCTTGTAGGTACTAGAATTAAATCATCAAAATCGAGAGCGTTATTTTCTGCTAACTTTTCTTGATAGCAATTGTAAACTTGGGCGATTACCCTTCCCCGATAATTCGGCTGTTCCCGCTCAAACTCCTGGGGTGAAAAACCTTGGTTTTTCGCGTTACTGATGGCGTAGCGCACAGAACGAGCATTAAATGTTCTATCGTCTAAATTTAGCTGTTTCTGAATAATTTCTTTCATCAGACTCATGACATCGGATTCATCAAAAATTGAGAAATTGCGAGTCCAACGTCTGCCTTTTTCGTCTTGGTATTTTTCGATATCAGAACGGAGAAGCCGGGAAAATAAACTGTGAAAAGTTCCACACCACAAGTCTTTAATTCTATCTTTATAGACTTGCGATCGCAATTGCATTTGTTGGTATTCTGTTAATAAATCAAATTTTTGGCCATGTTGTTTCATAGCCAAGTCATCAGCAAATATTTTTTGAATCCGTTCCTTCATCTCCCGTGCAGCTTTGTTCGTGAAGGTAACGGCCAGGATATGCTCAGGATCTACACCGTGTTTGAGAATCAGATTAGCGATACGATAAGTTAACGCTCGTGTTTTACCCGAACCTGCACCAGCAACAACTAACAAAGGGCCGCAGTAATGTTCGACAGCTTGACGTTGGCTGGGGTTAAGATGGCTGAGAAAATCAATAGTTGTTGTCATAGCGGTGTGGGTAGATCATCGACCACTTGCATATTAGCAGAGTATATCGATAGGTATTCAGCTGGCAACACGTCAAAATTAATTTGATAGACTA
Source organism: Nodularia sp. UHCC 0506 (assembly GCF_034931045.1). Classification (NCBI taxonomy): domain Bacteria; kingdom Bacillati; phylum Cyanobacteriota; class Cyanophyceae; order Nostocales; family Nodulariaceae; genus Nodularia; species Nodularia sp. UHCC 0506. Next base: position 11,525 of record NZ_JAYGHH010000018.1, on the reverse strand, counting down.
CTAGTACCGCAGGGCGGAAGTCAAAAATCAAAAATATGAATCTATACTATGGACTTTTCATTGATTTCTGATGGTTTGCCTATTTAAGCCGTGCTGCACTAGAGAGGTGATTCATTCGGTTTGAACCCATAAACCACTAATTTTGGATAGTCAATGGTAAGTGAACAGTGAAAGTAGACCCAACCCCAGGGTGACTTGTGACAATAACTTCACCCCCCATCAACTCGCAGAAGTGACGGCTAATTGCTAAACCCAATCCCGTACCACCATACCGCTTTGTAGTTGATGTATCTCCTTGTGTAAAAGGTTTAAATAATTGTTCCTGTTGACTATGAGTCATTCCAATACCCGTGTCAGCCACACTGAAAGTAATCACACCCAAAGGAGTCTTTGATAGTAAGTCTGTGTTATCACTCTTGACTGTTAAAGTAACCTTGCCATTGCTGGTAAACTTAGCAGCATTACTGAGTAAATTTAATAATACCTGCCGCATCCTAGTTTGATCTGCATACATTGTACCCAGTTGCTGATCACAATACACTTCCAGGATATTATTATTTTTGTCTATAGCAGGTTTGACGGTCAGAACCACATTATTAATCAGTGTCGCAATCTCAAATGTCTCTGGGTAGAGAGTCATTTTCCCCGCTTCAATTTTTGACAAATCGAGAATATCATTAATCAGTTCCAGCAGGTGTCTACCAGCAGAGTTGATTGTTTCTAGGTCTGTGATAAAATCTCCCGATAACTCTAAATCCGTAGCATCGTCTTGCAACAGTTGACTTAAACCAATTACGGCATTTAAGGGCGTGCGTAATTCGTGGCTGACGTTGGCTAAAAATATGCTTTTGGCTTTACTAGCAGCTTCGGCTAATTCTTTCGCTTGTTCTAGTTCTTTTGTTCGCTCAGATACACGCTCAATCAATCGATTTAGGGATTTAGCTAATAAGCCAATTTCATCTTCAGTGGTGACGGGAGCGCGTAAATCAAAATTCGATTTTCTGGCTACTTGTTCAGCTACTTGAGTGACAATAATTACTGGTTCAGCGATCGCGCGACTAGTACGCCAAGCTACAATGGCAGCAATGGCCACTGATACCAGCATACTCATGATGACAATAAATCTCTCAACTTGTTTGGCTTGCTCTACATCTTGTTGCCGATATTTTTCTTGAGTTTCGGCAATTTTGAGGATATTGCTTAATCTTTGCGAGAGTTGCTCTAGCTGCATAGCTGTTTCACCACGCATAATACCTAGTAACTGCTCTCGTGCAATTTCAGTTTGTTCTGGTTGTACTTGCTCAGGGTCAATTTTTTGTAAAACAGTATCTATTTCGTCAAGATATAACTGTAAGTTAATCCCATAATTTTGTAATAAAATTTGTAAATTAGCACTTTTGACGGCTAATGTACCAGGTCTTCTGTCTATATATTTACCAATATCTTGCTCTAAGCTTTTAGCTGTGTTAACACTCTGAAGAAATTTTTGTTTTGTACTTGGCAATAGTTGCGAATTTTCCAAGACTGCAACTAAATTCGAGCTATACAATTGCGCTTCTAATACAGCATCCTTATAATTTGTGAGTAATTGTCTTTGCTCTTGAGCTTGATTAAATTGCCTGATTTCTCTTCCTCTGTAGTAATTGGCAATTACTAACCCAGTCAGTGAGCCGAAAAAACCAATTCCAATGGCCACAAAATAACCATAGCCAATTTTTTGATGTATTCGCCAAGAACTAGCTTTGAGTTTCCCACGTGAAGGAAATTCTATAGTTGGGAGGTCATTTTTTGAAGGCTCTTCGACTGGCACTTGTTTGCTTTCTGAACTGCTGTTAACAGGGATTGGTTTTTGAGTTTGCATTCCTCAAACTTCCTTACTTTCACAAAAATATGACCGCATCAGTCTTGTTTGTACGATCACATTCATGAATAATTAGCGTTTAACAATGTCTTTTCTGATAAAAATTTACAAGAACTGACTAGTGCCAGAAGGCGTTCGTCAAAAGTCAACAGTCTTATTTTCTAGGATTTTCATTGATTTTGAATGTTCTGTTTATTTACGCCGACTTGTACTAAATAATTCTCACGAGTAAATTAGTATTTGATTTTTTTGAGATAAATGTTTACAAGGATACTTAGTATAAGCAAAAAAATCCTGAATAGTCAAACGTCGTCACTACTATAACAGTTATGTGTTGAGTCAGGTAGAACTAGAAATTAATTAACCAGAGATGTAGTCACGGAATTGCTGACCGCAGGTTAATGATGACAATATTCTGAGGAAATCCACATTATTTAGGGTTTATGGAAAAATTTCTTTTAATTTCCTGCGTTCAGGAAAGTTCAAGCAAAAAATCTTATGGCTTGAGCTTCGTCAATGTCAATTGTACTACCAAATTACTCAAATTTTTACCTGGCTATTTTTTTTGAGCATTTTGACTGGTCTGTATGGAAAAATATAGCACCCATCAAGGAGGTTAGGACATTGTTGATTACTGAAAGCCTTGATGTAACTTGGTTTCTACTCAGCACTCAGCACTCATCACTCAGCACTCAGCACTTTGCTATATCAGGGGCAAGAGGATGAGGATAGGTTCCCTACCTTTGCCCCTAATACTTAAATTTTCACGACTGCTGACACTCTAAGCGATCGCTGCTGAAAGTGACTGTGTTACTAGTTGTTTCAACAATTCCACCTTATCAGTGCGTTCCCAAGGCAAATCTAAATCATTCCGCCCAAAGTGACCGTAAGCCGCGATGTCCTGATAAAAACGTCCGCCTCGTTCACTTGGTAAGTTACGTAAATTGAAAGCATGGATAATCCCGGCTGGCCGGAGTTCAAATTGGTCTTTGACTAATTCCAACAAGGTTTCATCATCCAGTTTGCCAGTGCCAAAAGTTTCCAGAAAAATGCTCACTGGTCGCGCTACACCAATGGCATAACTTAGCTGAACCTCACATTTTTCAGCCAACCCAGCTGCGACAATATTTTTGGCCATATAGCGAGCCGCATAAGCAGCAGAACGGTCTACCTTTGTGGGATCTTTACCGGAAAAAGCGCCGCCGCCATGCCGGGAATAACCACCGTAGGTATCAACAATAATTTTCCGTCCTGTCAGACCAGAATCTCCTTGAGGGCCGCCAATCACAAATTTGCCAGTGGGGTTGACCAAGAAACGTGTTTTCTGAGTTGGCTTAATATCAATGTCACCAAAAGCAGGTTCCACTACTGCTGACCAGAGGTCTTCTTTAATCTTGGCTTGGATTGCTGCTTCATCAGTGATTTCCCCGATACTTTCTGTATGCTGAGTAGAAATCAGAATTGTATCAATCCCTACTGGATACCCGTCTTCATAGGCCACACTTACTTGTGTTTTACCGTCAGGGCGCAGGTATGGCAGTTTACCTGTTTTGCGCACTGCTGCCAGTCGGCGAGCCAAGCGATGAGCCAGGCTGATGGGTAAGGGCATCAGTTCTGGTGTCTCGTTGCAGGCAAAGCCAAACATTATACCTTGATCACCTGCACCCACAGCATCGAATAGTTCATCACTATTCTGTTGACGCGTTTCTTGGGCAGTATTCACACCCTGAGCTATATCAGGGGATTGCTCATCTAAAGCGACGAGAACACTGGCGCTGCTCGCAGAAAAGCCATTCACAGCATCTATATAGCCAATTTCGGCTATTTTCTGGCGAGCAATGTTAACGTAATTCGCATTAGTTTTGCTGGTAATTTCACCAGTAACTAGTACCAAACCAGTATTAACTACTACTTCAGCCGCAACACGACTGCTGGGGTCTTCTGTGAGTAAGGCATCTAGAATGGTATCAGAAATCTGATCACAAATTTTATCTGGATGACCTTCGGTAACTGATTCGGAGGTAAATAAATAGCGTTTAGACAAAGAGGATTCCTCCTTTTCAACAATTGCTGCTGGTTAAATTTTGGTTATTTATTTAGTTCAGCAACTAATGTATGAAATCATAACAAGATTTACGCACTCAGCAGTTAGGATTTGATTTATTTTTGAAAAGATATACATTCAGATTAAATTCTCTATGAATAGAATAAGATTTAATTACTGATATCTGGCAATATTTGCAAAACCCACTTTAAACCCATTTCTTCGGTAAATGGTATAACCAAACTTGATTCGCTAAAATATTTTTTTCATATAAAAAAGGGGGGAAACCCAGAAGTACCCCCAAAAGCTGTGACACAAGCACTGCTTACTTAGACTTGAACTGCTAGTTTGGCTTCTTTTGCTGTCAAGCGCTCGTAGGCGGCGCGCATTTTCAAACCTGTCAGTACTTGGAACAACCCTGTGCCGTTATTGGAACCTGGATACTCACGGTGTTGGAGTAGCAAGTGAGTCATTTCACCTTCATACTTGGTGGATGTCTTACTCAGATGAGTTTCGATGTAAATAACTTCATCAAGGTTGTCGAATTGACCGTCTACTTCTAATACTGAGACGTAGCGACCGTAGTAGACATCAGAGCCATAGTATACTTGCATACCAGGGTATGAACAAGTAAGTTTGCGTCCGCAGGGAGTCCAATTAATTGTTGACCCTTCATCAAACAAGTAGGTTGGCTCAAAGCCTTCCTTGTCTTCACGTTGGAGCATCCGTACCCGCAGTACCTTGCGTTCTGTATCGTTTTTAATCAGGTTTGTGGGCAGTACCTGAAGAACTACATCAGCAAATTCTCTTTGTGGCTCGATGAATTTTTCAAAATCGGGTTTACGAGAATTGATTTGTGCTAGAACATCTTCATAACGATGTCCTCTTTCTGCCATATCTCGCTGGATTTTCCAAGCAATTTTGACTTCATCACTAATATCGAAATAGACACTGAAATCAAGTAGCGATCGCACCCGTTCATCATATAAAGGATGCAGACCTTCCACAACGATAATGTGATTTGGTTCCACACGCTCTGGTGGATCAATCATACCGGTTTCGTGGTTATAAATCGGCTTCTCAATTACTTGACCTTCTTTGAGCGCTTTGATTTGCTCATACATCAGGTCAAAATTATTAGCTCTAGGGTCAAGTGCTGTTATCCCAGTCTCTTTGCGCTGCTTGCGGTCTAGGGAATGATAGTCATCTAAGCAGATGACAGTCATAAACTCTTCACCAAATAAATCTATTAAACGACGCAAAAAGGTAGATTTACCGCATCCAGAGTCTCCGGCTACTCCAATCAATACCACGCGTTCCGGCTTAGTTGTCATAAATTTCCTCTAAATACTAAAATGTGTCAATCAATATTTTTTCACACAGAAGATTTTTAAACCAGGAGTTTACCCCATTGGTTGATCCTATGTTGTTGCTACTCAGCAGGGCTATGGAATATCGAGACGGGCGTACAACCAAATCATAGTTGTTTCTCATCTGACGAATACTTAATTGCTGGCTGGTAAGTATTTAATCCTAGTGGTGTATTTGATTTTAACAGAAGGGGGTATTCTATAACAAGATTTGCTCTCATTCAAATAACGGCTACCATATCTCTAGGAGACGCTACGCGAACTACTGAACTTATGGTCGTCTGGTCAGTACGGCTTATGTGATTGCTCTTACAAGCCGAATGTCGTTAAACCTGAATTACGGACAAACAATCTCTTGCTTTTCCCAACATGACTAATAATTAAATTAGCAATTTTCACTCCCCTGTAATCACCCCTAAAAGTGTTGTCTCAACTTCCCCGACTGAGTTTTGACCTTGATTCGCCAAGTTGATCAAGTATAATTGATTTTAAGTAACCGAAGTTTATTTTGATCAAGGGGAAAATTTGCATGAGCGCTATAGCAATGCTCGACAAATTCAACCTCAGCATCATAAATTAGGTGAAACAATCCGCATCATCTAGACTTTCATGCGGGAATTTGCTCAAAATACTCAGGTGAGTGCTAGGTACTCCTAGAGGTTGACAGATGTTTCACATCAAGTGAAACTGATTGTAGGTGTTTCTGAGTTAAGGCTAGAAGCCCAAAACCCTGTTTATTTCCAGCAGGATATAGGGTTTTAAGCAAGTGTTACCGAAAGGTAAGTCTATTTTAATAGTCGTATAAAAGGAAACAGCCAAGCTATAGGTCATTGGGTCTTGCCTTTTGGGTGGTTGAAAGCTATCTCCTCGATAGGATTAGCAGTTCACGAAAAAAAGATTAAATTGACTCATTATTAACATTCTGCCAAAGGCTTATCCTTTACCTTAGAAGGTGAACAGGTGTGTTTTTTGCTATCCTTGTATGTCTTTGGTGAGTGAACCTAGCACGGCATTAGCTCATGATGCCGCTTTCCCGGAGAGCCAGTCTTGGTATCCGAAAATTCGGTACACTAAAACTGGTAAAAGGAAAGAATTTTTTTTTGAGAAACGGTTAAGTAAAAATCGGAGTGTTAGAACGAATGTACAATCAAGGTGCTGTTGAGGGTGCTGCCAACATAGAATTAGGTAGCCGCGTCTTCGTTTACGAAGTGGTGGGTCTGCGCCAAAACGAAGCAACTGATCAAACAAACTACCCAATTCGGAAAAGTGGCAGTGTGTTCATCAGAGTACCTTACAACCGCATGAATCAAGAAATGCGACGGATCACTCGCCTGGGCGGCAAAATTGTTAGTATCCAATCTGTAAGTACTCTAGAACAACTTAATGGTCAAGCCTCTCATGGGAGTGCTGAACACAACAAGGAGTCTTTAGTTACATCTGAAGCAGCTGCTAACAGTGAGGGGAATGGTAAAGCCACACCTGTTATTAATAGTGAAGTCAAAGGCTTTGCTAAACCATCAGCTGAAGATCAGCTTAAAAAGAAGGACAAAAAAGGCAACACCATGACTCAAGCGAAAGCCAAAAAAGGCGCTGACGTTCCTGTCAATATTTACCGTCCTAATGCTCCATTTGTTGGTAAGTGTATATCTAATGAACCGTTAGTTAAAAAAGACGGTATTGGTATTGTTCAGCACCTCAAGTTCGACCTGTCTGGCGGTGATCTGAAATACGTAGAAGGTCAAAGTATTGGGATTATTCCCCCAGGTGTCGATAAGAACGGCAAGCCAGAAAAACTCAGACTATATTCTATAGCTTCCACTCGTCACGGTGATGATGTGGATGATAAAACAGTTTCCCTGTGCGTCCGTCAGTTGGAGTACAAGCACCCAGAAACTGGTGAAACAGTTTACGGTGTGTGTTCCACTCACCTGACTCAACTTGAAGTTGGTGCAGAAGTGAAAATCACTGGGCCTGTGGGTAAGGAAATGTTGTTACCCGAAGATCCAGATGCCAAAGTAATTATGATGGCAACTGGAACAGGTATTGCTCCCATGCGGGCTTATCTGTGGCGGATGTTTAAGGATGCCGAAAGAGCAGCTAACCCAGAGTATCAGTTTAAAGGATTCTCTTGGCTGATATTTGGTGTTCCCACAACTCCAAACATCTTATATAAAGAGGAATTGGAAGAAATGCAGGAGAAATATCCTGATAACTTCCGCCTTACCTGTGCTATCAGCCGGGAACAAAAAAATCCCCAAGGTGGCAGAATGTACATCCAAGACCGGGTGGCAGAACACGCTGATGAATTGTGGCAATTGATTAAAGAAGAAAAAACTCACACTTACATCTGCGGTTTGCGTGGTATGGAAGGTGGCATTGATGAAGCGCTGACTGCTGCTGCTGCTAAGGAAGGAGTAGTTTGGAGTGATTACCAGAAGGAACTCAAAAAAGCTCATCGCTGGCACGTAGAAACTTACTAAGTGCTGATTTCTCAATGTTGAGTTCTGAGTTATGAATGATTGAGTAGGGTGGCATTGTCCACCCTACAATTGTTTTATATGGACAGCTGAGACAAGAGTTCTAAGTGCTTGATTTACACACAGGCCAATACCTGGGGCTATACCAACAAAGCCATGATTAGCAGGCTAATTAGTATAAATCACTCAGCACTCAGTACTCAGCACTCAGCACTCAAAAATTAGGGTGCAAAATTTGTGGGAGTGAAACTAGGAATATTAGGTTTAGGCACTGTCGGCACAGGTACGGTGCAGTTATTGCAAGATGTGGTGGGGCGTAATCCGTTATTGCAGGAAGTAGAAATATATCGCGTGGGAGTGCGATCGCTTGCTAAAATTCGGGATGTAGAATTACCAGCCGATGTCTTAACTACAGATTTAGAGTCTATTGTCAATGATCCGGCGGTAGATATTGTTGTGGAATTAATTGGGGGATTGGAACCTGCGCGATCGCTCATTCTCCAAGCTTTAAATAATGGTAAACACGTCGTCACTGCCAATAAAGCCGCGATCGCTCGTTTTGGGGCAGAAATCTTTACAACTGCCAATCAAGCCGGGGTATATGTAATGTTAGAAGCGGCTGTAGGCGGCGGAATCCCAGTGATTCAACCCCTAAAGCAGTCCTTAAGCGTTAATCGTATTCATACTATTACAGGCATCATTAACGGTACAACTAACTACATCCTCACCAGGATGCAAACCGAAGGTAGTAACTTCAGCGATGTCTTAGCTGATGCCCAAAGATTAGGTTATGCCGAAGCTGACCCCACAGCTGATGTAGACGGCTTAGACGCAGCCGATAAAATTGCTATTTTGGCATCATTAGGTTTTGATGGCCGTATCAATTTAGAAGATGTCTATTGTGAAGGCATTCGACAAGTTAGTAAAACAGATATTACTTATGCCGAAAAATTGGGATTTGTGATTAAATTGTTAGCGATCGCTAAACAATACACTCCTTCATCTCCCCTCTCCGTCAGAGTGCATCCCACTTTAGTAGCCAAAACACATCCATTAGCCAGCATTAACGGTGTTTATAATGCCATTCTCGTAGAAGGTGAACCCATAGGGCAAGTAATGTTTTTTGGCCCCGGTGCAGGTGCGGGTGCAACAGCCAGTGCCGTCACTTCAGATATCTTGAATTTAGTTGCTGTTCTTAAAACCAGTACAACTAACCCCAATCCTCTATTAATTTGTGGACACCAAGATTACTGTGAAATTGCCCCCATCACCGAACTTGTAACGCGATTTTATGCCCGCTTCCTGACCAAAGACCAACCAGGAGTTATTGGTAAATTGGGTACTTGTTTTGGTAACTATGGCGTGAGTTTAGAGTCAGTAGTGCAAACAGGCTTTCAGGGAGGACTAGCAGAAATTGTGGTTGTTACTCACGATGTGCGAGAGGGAGATTTTCGGCAAGCCTTGACAGAAATTCAGAATTTAGAAGCGATCGATAGTATTCCCAGTTTACTGCGCGTCTTGTAAATAGGCTCAGAAATTGCCAGGAGACAAGGTAGAACAGCATAAAGTGCAGGGTTCAGGGGGAAGACTTTGGGCGAGTGCGACAATCTTCTCCCTCTTCTTCCCAACCTGCCCACATCCCTTTAATTGCGAAATTATACATAAAAGCTATGTATTATAAAGAATAGCCTCCACCTCAAGAACATGGAACCTTTAACTACTGCTGCGATCGCTATTGGCTCTGTAGTCGCCACCAAAGCCTTAGAAAAAACAGGCGAAAAGGTAGGCGAAGTTTTATGGGATAAAACTGGTCAATTTCTTGTCAAGCTGAGAAAACACTTTCCTCAAACTGTAATTGCTATTGAGAAAGCACCAGAACAACCCCTAGATTATGGCAAAGCTTTAATTGAGGTGGAATCTGCGGCGCAGGCTGACCCGGAAGTGGCACAAGCTGCACAGGAATTGGCAGCAGCAGCAAAAGCAGAACCAAATCCCAAGTTTGCAGAAATTCTGGCTATGCCTAATCTGCAAAAGTTAGCTGACAAAATTGGTCAGGTAGTCATGCCTGGAGGGACAGGAAATATTCAAAATCAATCTTTTTAAGCTGAAGTATTGTCTTAAATTTTCCTGTGGAACAGGCATACTTCGACAAGCTCAGTACAAGTCTTGCCTGTTTTGGGCGGGTGAGGACACCCACCCCACCATGATTATTTTTATCTGAAATATTTATGTTTAACGACTCTGGGAAGCTTGCTGACAAAATTGGTGCTTTTGCTGCTCCTGGTAGTCAAGTTAACATTGCTAAACAAATTATTCAGGGTCAGAAACAGTTAACTCCCACAAAATATATTCCTGATCGTGGTTCTGTTCATTTCGTCGGACGTGAACAGGAACTGAGACAAGTGCATGAAGACTTGCAGCGTGGAAATTATGTGGCAATTTCAGGGATGGGAGGCGTAGGTAAAACCGAATTAGCTACCCAATACGCCAAAGGATATCAAGATAATTATGGCGGTATTGCTTGGTTCAATGATCGCAACAGTAATCTTGCTGCTGAAATTTTGGAATTTTTTATCAATCTTGGTTTGGAGATTCCCCAAGAACTAGGGGGAAAACTGTTAAGCCTAAAAGAACAAGTTGCTTGGTGTTGGTCTAGATATCCTGACTCTACCTCGCCTATATTAATTGTCTTCGATGATGTCACAGACTTAGCTAATCTCCGCCAAGTCTTACCCGAAGATCAACGCTTTCGCGTTTTGGTGACAACGAGACAACGAAATTTAGACCCAAATTTTATTCAAGAGATTCCTTTAGATGTTCTATCTCCAGAAAAAGAACCAGGAAAAGCATTAGAACTGTTAAACCGATTGTTAGGGAACAGAGACAGGCGAGTTGAAAATCAATTAGAAGCTGCAACTGCAATATGTGATTGTCTGGAATATTTACCTTTGGGGATAGAGTTAGTCGGAGGTTATTTAGTACGCGACCCAGGGCTATCTCTGAATACAATGTTGGAGAGATTACAAACCCAAAAATTAGCTGAAATATCTTTACAGCGATCGCCAGATTCTACCATTGGTCAAGCGCAACTGGGAGTCAAAGCAGCGTTTACCTTAACTTGGGAAAAACTTGACCCCCTCGCACAACAATTAGGAAAATTTTTGAGTTTATTTGCTCCCCAACAGATTCTTTGGGATTTAGTGATTTGGGTGGCGACAGATGGAGGGAAAGCAGAAGACGAAGCAGCAACACAACTAACTTGGTCACAAGAGGAAATAAACGCAGCCAAAAAGCAACTTTACGCACGTAACTTGCTGCAACTGGTAGAAGCTACAGAAGGAGAATATTATAAAATTCATGCTTTGGTGCGGTGGTTTTTGCAAGAACAGTTAACTAATTCTGGGGAAATAAAATCAGTTTTAGAAACAACCTTTACTTCTGCCATGATAGCTGTAGCTCATTACCTTCCCCAATCACCCACTTCTGAGGATATTGAACTTGTCAAGGATGTTGTTCCCCATATTGAAGACTTAGGAAATAGGATAATTGCTGACATTCAGCCAGCAGGAGAAGCACAGATAAATTCCCCAGCATCAGTTCCCAAAGATGAAGTAATTTGGATATTTGTAGGAGTAAGCAGATTTTATGCAGGACAAGGACTATATCAATTAGCAGAACCTTGGGATGAGAAATGTGTCAATGTTTGCCAAGCTTTGTTTGGCGGCGACCATGCTTATGTGGCTAGTAGCTTGAACAATTTAGCTCTACTCTAC
>NZ_JAYGHH010000017.1:81084-83498 GCF_034931045.1 Nodularia sp. UHCC 0506 | reverse complement strand
TATAAAAAATAATTATATGCCGAAACCAAATCAGCAAAAAGAATATTTTCTTCAATATCTTTCCACTGCGCCTGTTCTTGCCGTTGCTTCAGTTATAGTTGCATTCTCTACTTGGGCGATTTTTAATTACATTTTCCCTGACCTTCTCTTTCATCCTATGCCATAATAGCAATTCTGTAGGAAGTATACATTCTTGTCAGATATACAAGTGGATTTCATTAGTCCAGATGATTATTCTGAGTTGGTAATACTGCTATTAATATTCAGTCGTCAAGGGTGGTGATAGTTTGTGTGCGATAGCTCAAAACCTTGATGTGGGGCTGGTATGGCTACGCCACGCAAGCTATGACAGATATGCTCAATTACCAATAATAATTTTAATCAACCAGCCCCTACTGGCTTTATACTCGGCACTCGCTACCGTTCTCAGCGTCAGGCTTTACGAGTCCTTACACATAGCATTTTAAGCAATGGGGTTGCAATTTATGGACACAATCTGAGAAAATGAGATAAATATGAAAGCCATTTAGCAACTAGAGCTATTGCCTGTGAATCTTGACTCTGTACCTGTAACGGTTTCTGTCACATCTGAGACTAAAAACCAACTAAAAATAAAAGACTGTGACGAATCTAATGTAACAGTTGCAATCATCGAGCCGCTTCAGCCTGTAGTTACCGATAGTCAAAAAAAGCAGGAATCAGTAGCGGCCATTTTTGCTACCACTTTCATTACTATATTTCTCGCAGAAATAGGCGATAAAACTCAGCTATCCACCTTATTAATGAGTGCAGAATCTCATGCACCGTGGGTAGTGTTTATTGGATCTGGGGCGGCACTAATTACTACCAGCCTGTTAGGTGTGCTTCTGGGTGGTTGGATGGCTAATCGCCTCAGTCCCAAAATTGTAGAAAAATCAGCAGGAATGATGTTAATGTTCATTTCCTTGATGTTGTTTTGGGATGTAATCTTTAATTCGTAGTTCGTAGTTCGTAGTTCGTAATGCCTCTTTCAGAGGAGCTTCGCTCTAAGCGCAGCTATGCCGAAGGCTTTACGTAGTTCGTAGTTTAGAAATTCACACTCCCTACTCCCCACACTTATGGACTGGCATCTTTTAGGACTTAGCTTTATTACAGTTTTTCTGTCAGAATTAGGTGACAAAAGCCAATTAGCTGCGATCGCACTTTCAGGACGTTCTCAATCTCGGCGGGCTGTATTTTTTGGCACGGCTGGTGCATTGTTGTTAACCAGTCTTTTGGGCGCATTGACTGGTGGTGCTGTTGCCGAATTATTACCGACCCGTTTATTAAAGGCGATCGCGGCTGTAGGTTTTGCTATCCTCGCCGCACGTTTGTTGTTATTTAACAATGAAGCCTCACCCGATTCTGAATAATCTCAAAAAACTGGGTTTCGACTCAACACTCAGAACTTTTCTCTCCAGCACCAGCTTAAAAGTGTTCCACCTGCCAATAATTTGACTGCTTCTAATACAAAATAACTGCTGTGTAGTAAATTCATCTGGCTTGGAATTGCAGAATCTGTGGCAAATAAATTTAGATGCGTACCTACAGCGCACATTTGTGGAGTTAGAAAAAATGTATCCAGCAGAGTAATAGCCAACAGCATGAATGCAAAAGTAATAACTTGAGGATTCCAGCTAGATTTGTTTTTGCTCAAAGCCAATACGCCAGTCAAGACTACAGCCGCAGATAACAATTCCATGCGATTAAAATTCCAAAAAATCACATAGCCTGCTGTCGTAAAATCAGCTTGATTCATCATCCCAGAAAGATAAAGGCTAGGCATAATTACCCAGTCTAAAACCAGACTAGCACTCAACCAAAAACCCAAGGCAAAGATGATAGCTGTTTGCCAAGTTGGCCGCTTGAATTCAACTGTAGAAATAGTATTCATAAAAAAATAATTGCTTGCGTTCTATATTTTAGAGTCTAACTGAACGAGTAGTTTTCACTTCACATATAAAGTATTTTTTACAAATAGATTTATATCTTCAAAAAGTAATTAGGGCTGGCTGAATAAATATAAAACCCAGATAAATCGAAGGTTTGAGGCTGATAAACCCGAAAGCAGGTGCAAGGCTTTTAAAGGGTGTACCATCAAAATTGTGAATTTTGGGGATGACAGATAGCTGAAGCTGTTCCCTACCTCTACGAGTAAATATGGCTACGCCACGCAAGCTACAGAAACCCAAATGGATTCCTATATTTTTAGATAATGTTGAGATTCTTTAAATAAATTTATAATTTGTCGTAGTGTATGATGTCGCTGTCTACTCCCAAATCAGTTGCTTTTTTATACTTTCCAATCCCACCTTGCATCTGAGAATTTCGGTTTGAAAAGCGAACTGTCAATAGTGATATTAGTTATGACTGTAAAATTTACTTAGGGTTTGCTG
>NZ_JAYGHH010000017.1:79492-80901 GCF_034931045.1 Nodularia sp. UHCC 0506 | reverse complement strand
AAATTTCTTCAGCAAGCCCTACTTACCTAACGCAAAAACCTCCCAAAGTCTGATGACTCAGTGTCTTTTGTGCCTAGTGTAGCATACAATACTCTTTATTGGAGCATTCGCTTTAGCAATACGTTGATTGAGATAATTTATTTCTTGGAAGTCAGTTAAACAAGTATCTTCACGTATAAATTATACAAAATTCATCAAATCTAATTATTGATTTTACGTATATTGATCATTACTCATTTACAATATGACTGGATCAAAAATCAGACAAAAAGTAGCCTTAACATTTAATTACGGGCATATTTTTAGTATTCACACAGGCTACAGTCGAAATTGTCTTTATTTATACTTTTTTCCTAAAAACTATGGATTCTACAGAGAAAGGTTTCGTTACTATTTTGACAGGTCTTTACTCATACCAAGATTGCATACATTTCATCGCTTCTGTACGCAAATTTCATCAAGAACCTATTGTAATTTTTATTGCTCGTGTTCCTTTCCTTCTCCAAAGTTTTCTTCATTGCTTCAAAGATGTAATACTGCTTCCCGCACCTTCCCTTGAAAATCCAGTTTTAGCATCTCGCATAGCTAAGATTTCTCTGTATGAAGCATCACCATTTGAGAAAACCATTTTTTTGGACTGTGATATTTGTCTCCTATCTCCTATAGGAGAAATTTTTGATGATCTCAATCATCATGACTTGGTAATTACTAAAGACGTTGTACCTTGCATGACTGAAGCTCAGACACTACTGAGATCAAATCAGAGTTGGACTGAAGAAACTAATGTCGTTCCTATTTTTCAAGCGGCTAATTTACCTGTTACTGAAAATACTATCCACTATAACAGTGGCATGATGGCTTTTCGGCGCACTCCTACCGTTGAGCATCTATTTCTAGAATATAGCCGCTTTTTTAAAGATGTAATTCTTAAAAATCAAGATATCTTTAGAGTCAGGGACCAAGGAGCCTTAGCTGCGGCTATTGAAGTTGTAAAACCCAATATTAAAACCCTGTCACCTACATACAATTTTTTAAGCAAATGGAAAGAAGTCTATGGTACTTTGACAGACCCTATTAAGGTTTTACACTGCACTTACCCTTTGAGACCCCAGTATGCTAAAGAGGTTAGCCGATCATTCCCTACCAGACTTTTTGATCGAATAGCTAAATTGATACTACCAAATCAAACTGCTAACCCTTGGCGTTCGAGTAAAGCAGATTTACCATAGCTTGGTATCTAGCAATACAGGCGTTGCGAATTACCGCAATTTTCAAATAAATAAACCACAGTAATTGAAGCAACTGAAGGTAAAAGCACCAATCAAAGAAACATTTTCACCCTTGTTTCCAGGGATACTATCAATGGCTTTGGCAAATAAGGGTGAGTAGTCAAAAATTTATCTTTACTG
>NZ_JAYGHH010000017.1:70237-79106 GCF_034931045.1 Nodularia sp. UHCC 0506 | reverse complement strand
GATCATAATTATGGTTGCTGTTGAGCAAAAATAAAAAACCTCTCAATCAGCATTAGCCTACTAAGGGGTCTGAAAATCCAGGTGCATCTAGAAATAAATTTTTTTTAGCCAGATGCAAGCTAATCCAGATAAACTTATAGCCGAGGCAAAAAAACAATTTGGTTCAGAAACATTCAGTAGCAGGATGCATCTAAGGTATCAGAAGGAGCGAAAAATCGAATTGAAACTTTCGCGTTTCAAACTAGATTTAGGAGGCGAACAGGAAAAGTTGTGACCCAGGAATTTCACATTTCCGTAACCCCAGTAGGGCAGAATGACTACTTGGTGCGGACGGAACAAGTCGCACCTGGGGTACCATTGGCAGAAGAATTGGTAACTTGGCCTGTAGCTGAGTGGTTGGCATCTGCGGGAAATCTCATGAATGACCCACTAAAATCAGTGTTGCAGGGAGAGGGCGTTGCCAGAAACTCTGTTAATCTGGTGGCATTGGGACAGCAATTTTATAATGCACTGTTTCAAGGCACTCTCAGAGACAGTTGGATTACTGCCCAAGGTATTGCCCAGAACCACCAACAGTTACTGCGCCTACGTTTGGGGCTAAAAGATATCAAGTTAGCACGTCTGCCGTGGGAAGTGATGCAC
This sequence comes from Nodularia sp. UHCC 0506, assembly GCF_034931045.1. Classification (NCBI taxonomy): domain Bacteria; kingdom Bacillati; phylum Cyanobacteriota; class Cyanophyceae; order Nostocales; family Nodulariaceae; genus Nodularia; species Nodularia sp. UHCC 0506. The sequence goes on along the minus strand of NZ_JAYGHH010000017.1, from coordinate 78,464 downwards.
GCAGGCGATCGCCCCCTGGCTACTGGCCCTTATATTGCTTTTTCTCGCTACCAAAGCGGGATCATGGCAACATCTCGTTTACCATCCAGAAATAGACCAACACCACCAGAAACTGGCGGAGTGAGAGTTTTAATGGTATTGGCTTCTCCTCCTGATCAAGTTCGCCTCGATTTGCTTAAACAAGAAGCTATTAACCTCCAAGCTGAACTTCATCGTCAAACATCACGGACTAATGAAAATGGTACTCATTTTCCCAATATTGAACTTACCCTGCTAGACCAACCAGGGCGCGAAGAACTAACACAAGCTTTAGAACAAGGAAGATACCAAGTTCTACACTACTCTGGTCATAGCAACTTAGGGCCAAATGGTGGACAGATTTATCTTGTTAGTAGAAGAACTGGCTTAACGGAAACTCTGAGTGGTGATGATTTAGCAGGTTTGCTGGTCAATAATAATATTCAAATGGCTGTGTTTAATTCCTGTTGGGGAGCATATACAGCTACATCCGATCCCGTCGGGGATATGACGGGTGAACGTAACTTGACAGAAAGCCTAGTCAGGCGAGGTATTAGGGGCGTTTTGGCAATGTCAGAACGAATTCCCGATGAAGTAGCGCTGACGTTGACACAATTGTTTTACCGCAATCTCAGCCAGGGCTATACGGTAGATTTATGTGTTAGCCGAGTACGCCAGGGATTAATTTCTGCTTATGGTTCTCACCAGAGTTACTGGGCATTACCGATTCTATATCTCCAACAAGATTTTGATGGTCTTTTGTGTCCAGAAATATCTTTAAGTGCAGATTCACTCAATGGGTATAGTCATAATCGGCCTTTAAGGGCAAATCCCACTGCGATGTATTTTGCAATGGCGGATGATACCGACATCTCGTTACCCATCGATGAAATGATTTCTTCTGGTTTAGGTCATGATTCTTCCGGACTAGACTGGCTAGGTGAAGAGACGTGGGGCGATCTGGTGGATGAAATTGAGTATGATGATGACCCTCACTATGCAGAAGATTCGGCTTTAGTTTCAGATTTGTTTCGTCAGCTAGATAACCAAAAAGCTGCAAATGAGCAACTGGCATTGAATCCAGAAGTTGTGCAACCGATGAAAGACAAGCAACTTCCCCAAGACGCAGCTGTGTCAGATATTGCTCCCCTGGGTCAAGAATTATGGGGAGAAGTACCAGAAACTGTCACTGAAACCACTGGCAATTTCATACAAGAGGGGAATAACCCCACTTTCAGGGAATCATCACCATCAACCCCATTAAGTCCTCAACCTGTTATCGGTGATCAGCTGCGACCGATTATGGGTATTTTGGGTGCAAATACGTTAGTGAAGCTGACCGTAGGTGCTGCTATTATTTTGGGTTTGAGTTGGTGGTGGCAAAATCGACAAGTGCCATCTTTACCGGAAATACCGCCAATTCCTACTCAATCTCGCATCCGCGAAAATCAGCCAGAAACCGACATCACACAAGCTGCTACTGAAATTGTTACCGCCACAGCTACAGAAAAGTTAAGCCAGGGGGAATTACAAAAGGGGTTGCTATCTGTAGAAGAATTGCTGAATCGGGGTGCATTATCGGCTGCTGAAACTTCCCTGAATTTAGTTCCACAAAATCAACTCAATGATCCATCTGTGAACTTTTTTAAGGGGAGATTAGCGTGGCAGTTTGTCCAGGTTGGAGACACAAAATACAGTATTGATGATGCCCGTCGTTATTGGGAAAGTGCTGTGAAATCTCAACCAGATTCGCTTTTATATAAAAATGCCTTGGGATTTGCCTACTATGCAGAAGCTGATTTAAATCGAGCTAATAATTCTTGGTTCAAGGCTTTAGATTTAGCTCTCAAACAGAAAAATACAGCCTCTACTGAACTAGTAGCTATCAATACGGAATTGTCTAAGGAAGCTTTAACTTCTTATGCTGGATTAGCTTTGGGGCTGTATACATCGGCATCTAGTCAACCTGCTAGTGATAAACAAAGGCAATACCTCAATGAAGCTATCAAGTTGAGAAAAAGCGTAATTACTAATGATCCCGTCAATTTTCAGATCGAGCAATTGAGTAAAAATTGGTTGTGGACAGAAAAGGCAATTGAAAACTGGCGATCGCTTCTTCAAGAAACAGGCGAAAATAGATGAGGCAGGAAATATGAGACACTAGTACAGCAGGACGGAAGTTAAAAGTTAAAAAACTTTTATTTTGGGCTTTAGGATTTTTTGAAAGGTATCCCTATTTACACCGTATTTTAGTAGTCTGTCAGTATTAACTTAACTAATTCCTCTACTACCTATCTACTATGCCTATTTACGGGCCAGATGCAATTAATTTTGAAGGTGTAAATGGTCATCGCTACTGGTTTGAAGAGTCTTTCCCTTATACTGGAATAGCTGATATTGATGAGCGATTAAGTGGCTTTCCTGTTGCTATCTTTTTACCACAGAATCGACCTGTACAACATACGCCTCTGGTGATTGGTTTACAAGGGATGTGTGCGCCTTATGGCTTGAATGCTTTCATTGTGCCAACTTTGACACAAATGGGCATAGCTGTAGCTTTGTTCGATACACCCTTGTCCGGTGAGCGTAGCCTAGTACGTAGCTTCACTGCTGTAGTGGAACATGAGATTAAGCCATTAATTGAGCGGGGTGTGTGCTTTGACACCAAGCTATTCCTGCACATCTTTCGCCAGATAGCAATTGATATTGCTAGAGTACGTGACTTCTGCTATGAAAGCTACGGCATCAGCGATAGTCGCTTGGCACTATTTGGAGTCAGTATGGGAGTTTTACAGGCCGCCTATGCCTTTACTGCTGATGGTCTTGGAGAACGGCTACTGGGAACGATTGGTCATGCTAATCTCCAGTCTTTTGCTCAAAGCTGGGGATACCCAATTTTACCAGAGTTAGCAGCTTCACCTTTTGGTGGACTAGCAGAAGTAATCTTGGGGCGAGTTAAACCAGAGATGAAACCTTTAGTTCAGGTTTTACAATTAGTCAATAATCTCAAATACCCTGACGATCATAGTTTTGCTTGTAACCCAATGACTTATGTTGAGAGGGTTCAGCCTCCGCGTCGAGTTCGCTTCTTGGTCGGTGCTAACGACCCCATTGTTAGCGTTAGAGATGCTCAAGAATGTGCTAAGTGCTTTGGCGATGGTGCTTGTTATGTTGTTCCTGGGATGGGACATGGCACTAACAAATGGGGATCTTCTTTCGTTGATCATGTGCGCTATTTTCTAGTGACGCAGTTAGATGATTGGCGATCTTAGTCAAACTTCGCCGAATATTACAGCTATTTTTATTGCTGTCTGTAATGAGGAAGGCAGAGGGGTTAGGCACTGCCTCTGCGGTCAAATTAACTTCCTCATCTCAAATTACTGAACCCTAAGAGATTGATAGCTGGCGTGGCGCAGCCATAGCTTGCAATTTGTCAAGTCGTGCCAGAACTTCTGTACTGTGGATTGATGGGTTAACTTTCACAAAAGTCTCCCGCAAAATTCCTTCGGGATCGATGATAAAACTATGGCGCATCGATACAACACCGATCCAAGAACCATAAGCTTTACTCACCGCGCCAGTGGTATCAGCTAATAGGGGAAATTTTAGCCCCTCTGAATCACAAAATTCGGCGTGTGAATCAATATCATCAGCACTCACACCAATAATTTGAACGTTTTTTTCGATGTATTTGGGTAAGTCTTGCTGAAAACGACGAGCTTCAATGGTGCAACCAGATGTAAAGTCTTTGGGATAAAAGTAGAGAACTACCCACTTACCGCGCCAGTCAGACAGAGAAATATTGCCATCACCTGTGTTAGTTGGCAAAGTAAACTCTGGTGCAGGCTGATTGATTGCTGGCAGTTTACCACCCATAGCACCAGCGGCCGGGGTAAGATGCAACCAACTGATAACAGCAAAACAGCCGACAAGGAATATATTTAAAAAATTGCGCCGAGAAATCATGGTGCAGACCAAAATTATAACTTTACATAAGTTTACAATTATTAGTCGTCCTCTTCTCCTTCCAAATCAGATTCCGGGGGTGTATCTATGCTTTCAATATATTGACTATCCAAAAGAAATTTGCCTTTGGCAAAGTGTATACCCCAATATCCTCCAGGGCGGCGATCTAGGACTGTTCCCTCTTCCCCTAAACAAATCACATCTGGGGGGCGTAGCATGGGCATGGGATCTGCTGTTTTGACGTAGGGCGGTAGTGCTACAACTCGCACTTTACTACCAATGACGAATTCTTGAGACATTTTAAATTAAGCTAGGAGTCTTAATTTACTCATAACTCATAACTCCTAAATTTTACTAAGTATTGGCTGAATTTTTTATTTACTGTGTGGGAAATAGGAATTCTGCACATCAGTTAACGGTAAGTGCCAGAGTGATTCTGGTTGCCAAGTATCTGGGTCAAAGTCAGAATTACAACCACGTTCGTATGCTTGCCACAATCTGTCCCAGCTAAACTGTTGTCGAGCATCTAAATTTCTATGGATAACTCGCAATAATCCTAACCCTAAAATAATTTGAAATAATTGAAATTTAGCTCCTAATAAAAATGCTTGTACTTCGGCTTCTCCAATGGGGTCTGTACCATAACCCGTGAGGACATGAATACCGTCATGTAGTTGTTTGCGGCGAGTGCCTGTGGTGAAAGGTTTTAAGTGATGTGCATCGAGAAAATTAGCCCAAGTTCTGCCAAATGTGCCAGTGGGGAGGTGACGCAATTTCTCTAAGTCTACAATTTGGGGAACACTCCAACCTTGTGCGTCGGCTGTACGATCAAGTAAATCTAAAAATTTTTGCAGGTGAGGAGTGGGATTTGGGGAATTAACAGAGGTTTGGATCATAGGTTTTTTGAGATGAGATGGGCAGTTTTGCCCACCCCAAATTTATTGTGTATTTTAAGAATGGTTGAGATTATTGAGAGTTACTTTGCTGACGGCGCGCGCGCATATTTCGCCGCATTTCCTCCATTTGTTGGCGTTGTTCGGGGGTAAGGATTGCTAACATTTGTTCTTTCGATGATTCCCGGATTTGGCGCATTTGGGTTTTTTGTTGTTCAGTCAGATTTAAGTTAGCCCAACCCTTCTGGGGACGTTGCCCTTGTCCCGCTTGTCGTTGCTCTTGGCGGGCTTTTTTTGCTTCTGCTAATGTCGCTTTTTGTTCTGGGGTGAGAATTGCCTCTATTTGAGTTTGAGTATTGTTTTTAATTGTTTGCATTTGAGCTTTTTGGGCTTCTGTTAAATTTAAGCGTTGCCAAGGACCCCTTTCACCTTTTCCTTTTTCGGGCATTTGTGCTATTTGTAGCGGCGAAGATGATCTCAGTTGTGCTTGAACAGCAAAAGGTATTGCTGTTAAAGTTAAGGCGATCGCTCCAGCTAACAATGATAATGACTTGAGTTTCATAGCGGTTTTCGTGTAGTTTCCTGATTGGATGTCACTATCATAGGAAATCTCTAATTACAGTGACATGAGGATAAAGTCACGATTACAACCATGACTTTAGTCACGGCTCATTACCAAAAATTGTGATTAGTAATTACATATAAATATAAATTAATCTCAAGATAGAAAATAACTTTGGTTGATTAAATTGAATATTCTCCAAAATTTTTAGTACAGTACTGTGTAAATAAAGCTACCATTTTAATGTAACGAAAAGCCTACAGCATCAGCTTTTTGAATTTTGACTTTTGCCCTGCGGTATTATTATCCCAATAAAATCACAACTTTAAATTTTATGAGTCGTTCTATTCAATTTAACAATCATCCTTTTCGATTTTTACTGTATTTGGAGTGGGCATTATTAGCGATCGCGGTTTTTACAGCTGCCTTACCATCTCCTTCACCGCGATTTATGACTAAGTTTCCTGAACTGACTATTTTAAGTTTAATTATTTTTGGTTTAATGGGATTAAGATTACCTACTACAAACTACTTAACTAAAATTGTGTATACGGCAACTGAAATTCTTTTGATTGCCACAACGGGATTCTTTGGGGGAAGAATTGCGCGATTATTTCCTTTTCTTTACATAATTTTGGTAACTCGCAGTTGTCTCATATTTAAATTGCCTGGACGTTTATTAGTTACAATTATATCCTTTAGTTTATTTTTAATAACACTACAATACCGCTTTCCTAAACCACCATTACCACCCCAGGCACAAGAGCGCTTCCGGTTTTTTCCTCTCAGTTTGGCGCTAATATTTGGCTTAAGTTTAATTTTTATTTTATTGTTGATGAATACAGTCATATCTGAACGCCAAAGTAGAGAAAAACTAGCTATTGCTAACGAAAAACTCCGGCAATATGCTTTAAAAATTGAAAATCAAGCGACTTTGGAAGAAAGAAATCGGATTGCTAGGGAAATACATGATTCATTAGGACACTCTTTAACAGCCTTAAATTTGCAATTAGAAACGGCTTTAAAATTATGGCAATCTCACCCAGCTAAAGCTCAAACATTTTTAGCTAGGGCTAAAGAACTGGGTTCTAAATCGCTCAATGATGTGCGCCATTCTGTTTCTACTATGCGGCAGAATCCCTTGCAAGACCAGACTTTAGAACAAGCGATCGCTATTCTCTTACAAGATTTTCAGCGAATCAATGGCATTTCAACCCTTTGCTTAATTCATCTAGAATATTCTCTAGCATCTGACGTTATTATCTCTATTTACCGAATTATTCAAGAAACTTTGACAAATATTTCTAAATATGCAGAAGCATCAGAAGTTAAACTAGAAATTACCACAACTAAAGGAAGTTTCCGCTTAACAATTCAAGATAATGGCAAAGGTTTTGATATCATGCAAAATACCACTGGTTTTGGACTACAAAGTATGCGCGATCGCACCTTAGCACTAGGAGGCGAATTTCAAATTAATAGTCATCCTGGTTCTGGTTGCCAAATTATAGTTGATATTCCCTTATTGAGTTTAATTAGATGATTACAGTTTTATTAGTAGATGACCAAAACTTAATTCGTCAAGGATTAAAAGCATTATTAGAACTAGAAGCAGATTTAGAAATAATTGGTGAGGCAGAAAATGGCGAACAAGCAATTAAGTTGAGTGAACAACTACAACCTGATGTCATTCTCATGGATATCAGAATGCCAATCATGGATGGAGTTGCAGCTACGCGAGAAATTCAAAAACGTTGTGCAGGAATGAAAATTTTAGTTTTAACAACTTTTGATGATGATCAGTATGTCAAAGCAGCTTTAGAGAATGGGGCAATGGGTTATTTGCTCAAAGATACACCATCAGAAGAGTTGGCTGTAGCTATTCGCGCAGTTCATAAGGGATATACACAACTAGGCCCTGGAATCATCAAAAAACTTGTGACTCAATTTTCCACGCTGACATCAACTGAGTTACCGCCAGTACCTTCTAGTTTGGCAGAACTTACTCCCAGAGAAAAAGAGGTTCTGCGGTTAATTGCTATAGGTGCTAATAACCGAGAAATTGCCCAACAACTTTATATATCAGAGGGGACTGTTAAAAATCATGTCACAAATATTTTAAACAGGTTGAATTTGCGCGATCGCACACAAGCAGCTATTATAGCTAACACATTTTTAAGTTATTTACAGCAAAATAGTTCAAAAAATTAACAAAATTGAAGGCAGAATTTCAGCAGGATTATTTGCAATTATAGATGATTACAGGCTTGGGCGTTTATAATTGCAGGTCACAACAGGTAGTGGTTTAATTGTAAATAGATTTGGAAGGAGATGCCGCAATTAATGAGTCGTCAATTTATATCTTCTGGTTCTATCTTCGAGCAAGAAATTGGTTATTCCAGAGCCGTTGTTGATGGAGACTGGGTTTTTGTTTCTGGTACCACGGGTTTTAATTACAGTACGATGACCATATCTGATGATGTTGTACAACAAACAGAGCAGTGTTTTCAAAACATTAATGCGGCCTTAATAGAGGCAGGACTGATAATGCAGGATATAGTGCGAGTACGTTACTTTTTACCTATTCGAGAAGACTTTGAAATTTGCTGGCCAGTAATTCGTAGATATTTAGGAGATGTCAGACCAGCAGCAACAATGATTGTTGCTGGACTTTCAGATACTAGAATGCGGATTGAGATAGAAGTGACAGCAAAAAAAAGTAGGCACTAAGCTAATCGGCATTTACAGCAGATTGCAGCTAAATGAGTAACAATGAAGTCAGTGCATC
>NZ_JAYGHH010000017.1:67628-70212 GCF_034931045.1 Nodularia sp. UHCC 0506 | reverse complement strand
GATAAAATGAGAGCTTATTCCATCGACTTCCGAGAAAAAATAGTTAATGTTTATGAGCAAGGTAACACCTCATTTAGAAAAGTTGCTTCTAGATTTGGTGTTACCAAAAGTTTTGTGCAAAAACTGCACCATAAGGCGCATCTCCTTTTTTAGCTTCCTCTAGTGCAAGATACATAAAATATTCTGGGTTCATCATAAATAAATCTACCAATCCCAGTTAACGAAATGCTTAAAGAATAATCGCTTTTTAACTTTTGATTTTTGACTTCCACCCTGCGGTACTAGCTCATTATATAACAATTAAACTATAGGAATCCGGTTTGGTTTCTGTAGCTTGCTTGGCCTAGCCATATTTACTAGTAGAGGTAGGGAACAGGGAAGAAGAAATCAAGATATAGGTCGTTTTGTATTGCTTACGCCATACAAGTTATCAAAATTCACATAGGAGTCCTATATGTTCTTGAATATTGACAAAGTTCGTCCATATTTTCCAGCACTGGCCGGAAATTGGACATTTTTTGATAATGCTGGTGGATCACAAACTTTGAAAAAAGTAGTAGATAGAATTAGTGAATTTCTTTTAACTACTGATGTCCAATTAGGAGCTTCTTATGCAGTTTCTCAAATAGCTGGGGAAAGGGTAGCTTTGGCTAATAGGGGCATGGCAACTTTGATTAATGCCAAATCACCAAATGAAGTGGTTATGGGATCATCCACTACCATGATGTTGAAGATACTGTCTCTGTGTTTGAGTCAAACTTTTACACCAGGGGATGAAGTGATTGTGACTAATTGCGACCATGAAGCTAATATTGGAGCTTGGGTAGCGCTGGAAAAGCAAGGAATTAAGATTAAAATTTGGTCAATTCGCCCAGATACTTTAGAACTGCATTTAGAGGATTTAGAATTATTAATGAGTCCACGCACAAAATTAGTTGCTTTGACTCATGCTTCTAATATTTTGGGAACTATTAACCCGATTAAAGAAATTACGGCATTTATTCATGAACGGGGGGCGATGGTTTGTGTGGATGGCGTGGCTTATGCCCCACATAGATTAATTGATGTTCAGGATTTAGATGTGGATTTTTATGTTCTGAGTTGTTATAAAGTTTACGGTTCTCACTGTGCTTTACTTTATGGCAAAGAAGCACATTTATTAAGAATACCGGGACTCAATCATTATTTTATTGCGGAGTCTGATATTCCTTATAAATTTCAGTTGGGAAATCTGAATTTTGAATTAACTTATGGGATGTTAGGTTTATGTGATTATTTAAGTGAATTAGCACAACTCCACTATGGTGATCAAACTGCTGTTGAACTCAGAAGTCAAATGGAGCAGGTCTTTGATTTGATTAGTGTACATGAAGAAAAGTTGAGCGATCGCCTACTACAATACCTCAATAGTCAGCCGAAAATTCGTGTAATTGGTAAATCAACGGCGCATCGTCAATTGCGTGTCCCGACTATATCCTTTGCAGTGGACGGCATTCATAGTTCAACCATTCCCCCTCAAGTTGACCCTGATTATATTGGCATTCGCTACGGCGATTTTTATGCTAAACGTCTCATTGAATATTTGGGATTAGCCCCTCAAGGTGGGATTATCCGTGTCAGTATGGTACATTACAACACCCTTGAGGAAGTTGACCGCTTAATTGCAACTTTTGAACGGGTCTTCGGTTAACAGTTATCTGTCAAGAAACATAATTAGGTTAAGTCCTCCAGCATAAATCTTGATAAACGTTTACCTTTTGGCATTTGCAGGAGGGCTAACTGATTCGCTAGGCTATGAATACTCTATTTATTTTCTGGTGTGCTATGGATTTTGAAGGTAACGCCACCACTTCGACTGCTGCAAAAAATATAGAATTTGCTCAACCAAGTCATACTCGCCAGCCACTGGAATTACTGCGATACACCGAGGCTGCGTTACGTCGCCCTACTGTGGCGATATTAACGCCTATATTACCGCCAAAACTCAGCCAGAAGTTGCAGGTAGCTTCCACTGTGGCTGATCAGTTGTTGCCGGAACTGGCAGAAATTAATCTAGAGCAAATTAACGATTTTGAATTACGTCCAGCACGGATTTGTATTGGTTTAAGCTTTGTGGGTTTTGGAGCATTAATGATACTGGTGCTGTTGCTTTATTTAAACTCTTTGCATCCAGCGCTCAATACCGTTGACCAAATTCGCCAATATTGGTATGAATATGTTTGGTTTGTGAGCTTGGGTGTAACAGGAATGTTTATTCTGGGTAGGGAAGCAATGCGTCCGATTCCTAAGCTCAAAAAGTTGAAAAAGCGTTAAAGTTTTTATATCTTTAATTTGAAGGTACAACCCCACCCTTAGCACCGCCGTGAAGGTGGAAGTCAAAAGTCAAAAAACTGATAAAAATCCCTATCGGCCAATAAAATATGATACAGAAGGCCGAAAATATTAATGATCATCCACCACGCTTTGCTGATGCTAACTTCGATATTGTTGCCATAGCATCTTCGGCTGGTGGGTTGACTGCCCTAACTCAATTACTATCAACATTACCAAAAGATTTTACCGCCGCGATCGCTGTGGTGCAACA
>NZ_JAYGHH010000017.1:62171-67603 GCF_034931045.1 Nodularia sp. UHCC 0506 | reverse complement strand
CTCCTCAGCATCGTTCATTTATGTCAGAGATTCTAGCACGGCGCACTGCCTTAGAAGTCAAGCAGGCACAAGAGGGAGATTGTCTCGCGCCAGGAAAAGTTTACATTGCGTTACCTGATTATCATTTATTGGTGAACAGCAATGGCACACTGTCTTTATCCCAGTCAAAAAAAATACATTTTGTCCGCCCCTCAGCTGATTTGTTATTTGCATCGGTTGCAGCCAGTTACAAAGACCGGGCGATCGCTATTGTCCTGACTGGAACGGGTAGGGATGGGGCGACGGGGGTAGAGGCTATTCATCAAATGGGCGGTATTATCATTGCTCAAGATGAAAAAAGCAGCGAGTTTCCTGGAATGCCTAATGCCACAATTAATACTGGTAATGTAGATTTTATTTTACCTTTGGATCAAATATCAACAACCTTAGTAGCTTTAGTTATGGGATAAAACATTACTTATGAAAAAACAAACAGAAGCTATGGGGGCAAAAATTGTCCTCATATCCGCTTGTTTTCCATTCCTGTTCAGCTACGCTCACGGTCAGCTAATCCCCATTATCTATTTATGACTTCCCCAGAAAATAATCCTGAGTTTGAAAAATTACTTATTTATTTGAGACAAAGCCGGGGCTTTGATTTTACAGGCTATAAGCGTTCAACTTTGATGCGTCGGGTACGCAAACGAATGCAATCTTTAAACATTGAAGACTTTGAGAACTACTTAGATTACTTAGAAGTTTATCCAGACGAATTTAATCAACTGTTTAACACAATTCTGATTAATGTCACTGCTTTTTTTCGAGATGTCTTAGCCTGGGAATATTTAGCAGAGCAAGTGTTACCAAAGATCGTGGCACATAAAAATAACTCTGAACAAATTCGGATTTGGAGTGCAGGTTGTGCCTCTGGAGAAGAGGCTTACACCTTGGCCATGTTGACGGCGGAAATTTTGGGAGCAGAAGAATTTCGCCAACGGGTAAAAATTTATGCCACAGATGTAGATGAAGAAGCCCTCAATCAAGCTCGCCAAGCTGTGTATTCAGCGAAGGATGTCCAGGTAATACCACCAGAACTGAAAGACAAATATTTTGAAATTACAGGAAATAACTATGTTTTTCGCCAAGATTTACGCCGTTCGGTGATTTTTGGTCGTCATGATTTGCTCCAAGATGCACCAATTTCGCGTTTAGATTTGCTGGTATGTCGCAATACAATGATGTATTTTAATTCTGAGACTCAAGGGCGAATTATGGCTCGGTTTCATTTTGCTCTCAATGATACTGGGTATTTATTTCTGGGAAAGGCAGAAATGCTGTTAGTACATTCCAATTTATTCACCCCCGTGGACTTAAAAAATCGTATATTTAGCAAAATATCAGTAGCAAATTTACGCGATCGCCTCCTAGTGATGGCTAATACAGTGGAGGAAGAATCTAACAACGGATTGTCTCGGTATATGCGCCTGCGAGAGATGGCTTTCGATTCGGCATCCATTGCCCAAATAGTAGTAGATAGAAGTGGTACACTAGTGCTAACGAACGCTCAGGCTCGCACTTTATTCGGTCTTTCACCCAAGGATTTAGCTCGTCCTTTTCAGGATTTAGAACTTTCCTACCGACCAATAGAATTGCGATCGCTGATCGAACGAGCTTATACGGAACGTCGTACTATTACTTTGACAAATGTCGAGCGCTATTTGTCCAATGCAGAAATGCAATATTTAGATGTGCGAATTACACCTTTAGAAGATGTTGATAATTCCCTTTTAGGTGTAAGTATCTTTTTTCATGATGTCACTCGTTTTATTCAACTTCAAGAAGCGTTGCAACGCTCTCGACAAGATTTGGAAACTACTAATGAGGAACTCCAATCTACTAATGAAGAATTAGAAACTACTAATGAAGAACTCCAGTCTACTAATGAAGAACTAGAAACTACTAATGAAGAACTCCAGTCTACTAATGAAGAATTAGAGACAATGAACGAAGAACTACAATCTACCAATGAAGAATTACAAACAATTAATAACGAACTGAGCGAACGCACCACAGAACTCAACCGCACTAATCTTTTTTTGGTGTGCATTCTCAAAAGTCTGCAAACGGGAATCGTAGTGATTGATAATAATTTTAATATTTTAGTTTGGAATCATATGGTGGAAGATTTATGGGGATTAAGAACAGATGAAGTATTAGGAAAATCCTTATTTAGTTTAGATGTGGGTCTGCCCCTAGAGCAACTGCGATCGCCTATCCGGGAATCCTTATCGGGAAAGCAGCAGTTCCAAGAAATGATTTTAGATGCTACCAACCGCCGGGGGAGACAAATAAAATGTTATCTGGCCATTACTTCTTTGTTTGGGACAGGAATGGAAGGAGCAGTCTTGATGATGACAGATGTAGAGGGAGTTAAAAGTATGATTTCTAGTAAAGAAATTGCCCAAAGGCGACAACAAAAGCAATAGGAGTAATCTGGGGGGACAAATGATTCAAGACAATTTAGAACAAGCGATCGCCGGGGCGCATCGCCGACTGGAAAATTTATCTGCACGTGCTGAAAAAATAGCAGAACAGGAGGGTTCTAGAGAACTGTTACAAGAAGCGATCGCGGAAATTTCCATTTCTTTAGAAGAACTCCATGTATTCGCAGAAGAGCTAACACAGCAAACCCAGGAATTAATCACTACCCGTCATCTTGTAGAAGCAGAACGCCAGTCTTATCAAGATTTATTCAATTTTGCCCCTGATGGATATTTAGTTACTGATATCGCTGGGGTAATTCAAGAAGCTAACTATGCTGCGGCCAAGTTATTCAATGTCCGCCAGTCTTATTTAATTGGTAAGCCGCTTTCTGTATTTATCCATCAGACAGAACTGGTAAAATTTCGCTCCAGCATCGGCAAATTACAACAGCAGCCAGAGCAAAAAAGCACAGAAGAATTCAGGATATTTCACAATGACGGGAAAATAGATTTTCCGGCGGAAATGACCGTTGCTGTGATTGAAGATAAATTTAAGCAGAAAAAAACAGGATTGAGATGGCTATTTCGGGATATTAGCGATCGCCTCCAAGCACAGCAAAAAATCCGCCAACAAGCGGCGCTGCTAGATATCACCACAGATGCAATTTTGGTGCGAGATTTGCAAAACCAAATTTTATATTGGAATCAAGGCGCAGAAAAAATATATGGCTGGCGAGCCGGAGAAGCTATCGGAAATAATACCTGGGAACTGTTGTCACCAGAAGCTTCACCTCAACTCACAGCCGCACTACCAACTGTGTTAAAAAATGGCTCATGGTTTGGGGAGTTACGACAACTCACCAGAAATGGTAAGCAAATTATCATTAACAGCCGTTGGACACTGATGTATGATGCCGCAGGTGCGCCCCAATCTATCATGAGTGTTGATACAGATATTACCGAGAAAAAACAATTAGAAATACAGTTTCAGCGCACCCAGCGATTAGAAAGTCTGGGGACTCTTACTAGTGCGATCGCTCATGACCTCAACAATATCCTTTCGCCTATGATCACAGTAGCTCAACTTCTGCCCCTCAAACATCCCCAATTGAATGAAAGTTCCCTAGAGATGCTCAAATTATTGGAAACTAATACTAAACGAGGAACTGATTTAGCCCAACAAATTCAGTCATTTACCAGCAACTTTCAAGTTCAAAACTCAATTGTGTCAGTTCCACATCTCATGAAAAATGTAGAGCAAACAATCAAAAACATATTGCCTAAATCTATCGAAATTAATATTAATCTATCTTCAGACATAGAATTAGTTCAGGGAAATCAAACCCAGCTGCATGAAATCTTGATCAAATTATTAGTTAATACCAGTGATGCCATGCCTCAAGGTGGTAAAATTGACATCTCTGGAACTCAAGTTTTAATCGATCAAAATTTCACAAAAAATCATGTAAATGCAAAAATTGGTAACTATGTATTGATTACAGTTAGTGATACTAGAGTTGGCATAACTCCAGAAATCATCGATACAATGTTTACACCATTCTTCACTCCTAAAAAACAAAGTCAAGGTACTAGTAACTTAGGTTTATCTATTGATATTATTCACAGTTACGGTGGTTTTGTAGACGTATCCAGCCAAGTAGGAGTTGGTAGCCAAGTTAAAATTTATCTCCCCAGTGATGAGAGCATTACTGCACCCATAGTAGATCAAGTCAAACTGCCCACAGGAAACGGGGAATTAATTTTAGTTGTAGATAACGAAGTAGCAATTACGCAAATTACTAAAACCACATTAGAGATTCACAACTACAAGGTATTAATTGCCCAGAATGGAATTGAAGCTCTCACACTTTATACCCTGCACCAACAAGAAATTTCCCTAGTGTTGATGGATATGATGATGTCATCAATGTCTGGAGTCACAGCAATTCGCACTTTGCAAATTATGAACCCGCAGGTAAAAATTATTGCTATGAGTGGATTGGCTTCTGCTGAGGCTTTAGCACAAGGGACTGTGACAGGGATTCAAAGATTTTTGGCAAAGCCTTTTACTGCTGATGAATTATTAAATTCCATCCATCAGGTGATTTCGTAGCTATGGTTAAGGGAATTGCCAATCAAAAATACTCCACCACTTTTATATTCTACTAAACGAAAAGTAAACAGCGCAAAATCCTTACCAATGACCAATGACGACCCGCACCAGTTAACTTTATTTACGCCCACTTATTTATATTGCTTGTCCCTCTCTGACTTTATTTTTCTCCACTCCCCCTACTTATTGAGCCAATACAAATAACTTTTAAGTTGAATTTTGTAATTGGATTCATCAACAGTAAATCTACTGTGGTAAGTTAGAGATCGCTACTGGCATTAAAAATTGGGAAAATATTAGGGTAAGAGTATGGCTAAGGTGAATATTGCTGGGTATGACATTTGCGAGCAACTCTACAATGGTTCCCGAACCTTGATTTATCGGGGTTGTCGAAAGATTGACAACACAAAAGTAGCTATCAAAATGCTCAGAAATCCATATCCTACCTTCCATGAACTAGTGCAGTTTCGCAATCAATATATTATTGCCAAAAATCTCAATTCACCCCTAATTATCAAAGTCTATACCCTAGAACCCTGCCAAAATGCTTACGCCTTAATCATGGAAGATTTTGGGGGAATTTCTTTAAAAGATTATTTTAGACAACAAGAAAAATCTTTACAGGAATTTTTTCCCCTTGCCATAGCGATTACCAATAGTTTAGAAGTTTTATCTCAAAATTCCATTATTCACAAAGATATCAAACCTAACAATATTTTAATTAATCCTCAAACAAAAAAAATTAAATTAATAGATTTTAGCATTGCGTCTTTGCTACCACGAGAAACACAAACCTTATTAAATTCTAATGTTTTAGAAGGAACATTGCCTTACATTTCCCCAGAACAAACAGGCAG
>NZ_JAYGHH010000017.1:0-62141 GCF_034931045.1 Nodularia sp. UHCC 0506 | reverse complement strand
GGGGCATTGACTACCGCAGTGACTTTTATTCATTAGGTGTAACTTTCTATCAACTACTCACAGGAGAACTACCTTTTTCATCAAACGACCCCATGGAGTTGGTACATTGCCATATTGCTAAAACAGCTACCCCAGGACATAAAATTAACCCCCAAATTCCGACAGTAGTTTCCGCAATAATTAGCAAATTAATGGCGAAAAATGCAGAAGACCGCTATCAAAGTATATTGGGTCTAAGGTACGATTTGGAACAATGCCAGCAGCAACTTCAAGCAACAGATAAAATTGCAGAATTCCCCATTGCCCAAAGGGATATTAGCGATAGATTTATTATCCCTGACAAATTATATGGCAGAGAAGAAGAAGTAAAAACGCTGCTCCAAGCATTTACCAGAGTGAGTACAGGAGCAACAGAAATGATGTTAATTTCTGGGTTTTCAGGCATTGGAAAAACAACAGTAGTAAACGAAGTTCACAAACCGATTTTGAGGCAACGAGGTTATTTTATTAAAGGAAAATATGACCAATTTCAAAGAAATATTCCCTTTAATGCCTTTGTACAAGCATTCCGAGATTTAATGGGTCAACTATTAACAGAAAATCAGGAACAAATTCAGTTATGGAAAAGCAAAATATTAGAAGCAGTTGGGGAAAATGGACAGGTAATTATTGAAGTCATTCATGAACTAGAAATAATCATTGGTAAACAACCACCAGTAATAGAATTATCTGGAATCTCTGCCCAAAATCGGTTCAATTTATTATTTCCAAAATTTGTGCGGGTATTTACAAGTAAAGAACATCCATTAATAATATTCTTAGACGATTTACAATGGGCAGATTCATCATCTTTAAAGTTAATCCAATTGCTGATGAGTGAATTAGGAGGATATTTATTATTAATAGGTGCTTATCGAGATAATGAGGTATCTGCGGCTCATCCTTTAATGTTAACCTTGGAGAAAATTAAGAAAGAAAAAGCCACAATTAATACTATTAACCTAGCTCCCCTAAGTAACGATAGTTTAAATCAATTGGTGGCAGATACCCTAAATTGTACATTAGGAAATTCTCAACAATTAACACAATTAATCTATCAAAAAACCCAGGGCAATCCATTTTTTAGCACGCAATTTCTCAAGTTAATTTATGAAAATGGACTAATTAAATTTGTATGGGAATGTGGAAATTGGCAGTGTGATATCAGCAAAGTTCAGGAATTATCACTGTCCAATGATGTAGTAGAATTCATGTCAGCACAACTGAAAAAACTGCCAGAAATAACGCAGAATATTTTAAAAATAGCAGCTTGTATTGGAAATCAATTTGATTTAAAAACTTTGTCCATTGTGTTGCAACAATCAGAAATAGAGGTAGCAGCAGGTTTATGGCAAGTACTACAGGAAGGCTTAATTTCACCGCAAAGTGAAATTTATAAATTCTATTTAAGCCCTGAAGCACAAGAGATTAAGGAACATACACAAATTGCCAATTATAAATTTTCACATGACCGTGTTCAACAAGCTGCTTATGCTTTAATTCCTGAAAACCAAAGACCAAGAACACATTATCAAATTGGAAAACTATTACTACAACGCATCTCACCAGTAGCCAGAGAAGAAAAAATTTTTACCATAGTTAATCAATTAAACTACGGAACAGCTTTAATTAATGTACAAAATGAACGCAATGAACTAGCCAAACTTAACTTGATTGCTTGCCGTAAAGCTAAAAACTCATCTGCCTACCAAGTAGGAGGTGAATATGCCAGAGTTGGATTATATTTGCTAGGAAAAAATTCTTGGCATCAGCAATATGAAATGTGTTTAGAGTTCCATAATTTGGCAGCAGAATTTGCTTGGTTATGTGGTGATTTTGAGAACATGGAACAATTGATTGATGCTGTTATAACTCATGTCAAATCTTTAGTAGAACAGGTAAATGTTTATCGAATTAGAATTTTAGCCAATACCTCCCATAACAAACTCAACCAAGCCTTAAATATTGGCATGGAACTATTGCAAAAGTTAGGTGTCAATTTTCCTCAAAACCCAACACAGAATGATATTCAACAAGCACTGATAGAGATTGGACAATTTATTGAAGATAGAGAAATTTCCGATTTGCTCGAATTATCGGTCATGACAGATAGAGAAAAAATTGCTATTCTCCAGATTACCAATAGCATTTTTCCATCTGTTTTCTTTTCTAATTCTCCCTTATTTCCATTACTGGTTGCTAATTCAGTTAAGCTATCTATTCAATATGGAAATACAGATGCTTCAATCTATTTAATTAAGCTAATATTAGGTTATTTATTTGGGGAATTTGAATTAGCTAACAACTATGCAGTTGAGGCCAGAAAATTTTTAATGGGTGTTTTGGGAAATTTTAATGAATCAGTATTTTATTTCTATGATTCATTGCTGGCTCTAGCATCTGTGAATTCACAATTACAGAATATATCAGCAGTTTTAGAACAAGTAGAAAAAAACCAAATTCAGTTAAAGCACTGGGCTGATTATGCTCCTATGAATCACCAGCATAAGGTTGATTTGGTGGAAGCGGAAAAATGCAGACTATTGGGACAAAAGATAGAAGCTATTGAATTATATGACAAAGCAATAGCTGGAGCAAAAATCAATGAATATATCCAAGAACAAGCCTTAGCTAATGAACTAGCTGCTAAATTTTATCTCGATTGGGGTAAAGAAAAATTTGCTCAATCTTACCTGATTGATGCTTGTTACTGTTATAGTAATTGGGGAGCAAAGGCTAAAGTTGAACAATTGAAAAATTCCTATTCTCAGTTACTTAGCTCTGTGATTAATACACAAAATAACAACATTAATTTTGATGATAAGCATGATTTAATATCTGATTCTAGTAGCACGAGTACTTCAGCACAGTTAGATTTAGAAACTGTGACTAAAGCAGCTTTAGCTATCACTTCCGAAATTTATACTGACCAATTAATTTCTAAGTTAATGCAAGTAACTTTAGAAAATTTAGGAGCAAATAAAGCTGCTTTAATTCTCCAAACAGAAGAAAACTTAATTTTGGTAGCTTATAGTGAAAATTCTCAACAGTGTAATTTACAATCTACTCCTGTTAATACTGTTCAAAATCTGCCACTAAGTATTATAAATTATGTGGCTAATAGTAGAGAAAATCTATTAATTAATAATGCTATAAATGAGCATAATTACTTTTTAGATCCTTATATTATCAACAATCAGCCTAAATCTATATTATGTACTCCCATTCTCAACCAAGGACAACTCATCGGTATTATTTATTTAGAAAATAGTCTAACTATTGATGTATTTACGCCCAAAAGATTGAAAATATTAAAACTTCTTTCTTCTCAAGCGGCTATTTCTTTAGAAAATGCTCAACTTTACTCAAATTTAGAAGAAAAGGTCGCTAATAGAACGAAAGAATTAAATGCTAAAAATCTACAACTAGAAGAAATTTTAGATGAATTAAAACGCACGCAAACTCAATTAATTCAAACCGAAAAAATGTCTAGTTTAGGACAAACAGTTGCAGGTGTAGCGCATGAAATTAATAATCCTGTTAATTTTATTTATGCTAATATTGAACATAATGAAAGTTATATGAATAAATTAATAAAATTAGTAAAATTATATCAGCAAGAACATACTAATCCTTCATCAATTATTCAAAAAACTATCAAAGACATTGATTTAGATTTCTTAATTCAAGATTCACAAAAAATTTTCGGTTCCATGCGAATAGGTGCTGAACGTATCCGTAATATTGTTTTGGGTTTACGTAATTTCTCTCGGTTAGATGAAGCTGATATGAAACCTGTAGATATCCATGAAGGAATTGAAAATACATTAATGATTTTACAATCTCGGTTTAAGGAAAAACTCGATGATGTGGAAAATATAGTAATTAAAAATTATGCCCAATTACCTTTAGTTAATTGTTATGCTTCTCAACTCAATCAAGTATTTATGAATATGCTCAATAATGCTATTGATGCTTTATCTAAGCGTAACCAACAATTACCACTCACAGAACAAAAAATTCATCCTAGCCAAATTATAATTTCTACTCAATTACTTAATCCTAACTGGGTAAGAATTTCTCTTCAAGATAATGGTTTAGGAATGACGGAAGAAATTAAAAAATGCATCTTTGATCCGTTTTTTACTACTAAAGAGGTGGGTCAAGGTACGGGGTTAGGTTTATCAATTAGTTATCAAATTATAGTAAACAAACATCATGGTAAAATTGAATGTATTTCCCAACCTGGAAGGGGAGCAGAGTTTTTAATTGATATTCCTATTCAATAGGGATAATACTAATAAATAGGGCTTGCTGAATAAAGATGAAAAGTTATACATTGATTGATTGCATATTCAGATATTTTCACCAAGATCAATCCTCAAAACTCTGTTCCCTGTTCCTTATCCTCGTAAGATTTTAATCGATATCCTGCTCCACGAACGGTTTCGATGAGGTTACTACCCAATTTTTTTCGCAAATATCCAACATAGACATCGACAATATTAGACCCAGGCTCGTAATCATATCCCCAGACTCTATCCAGCAATTGCTGGCGACTCAAAACCTGTTCTGGATGGCGAAAAAAAGTTTCCGCCAAGATAAATTCACGGAAAGGTAGTTCGAGCCACTGATTATTTACTTTCACTTTTCTGGTTCTCAAATCTAAAACAATATTATGAGCATTCAGAGTTAATTGTTCTGATGTGGAGATTTGATTAAGCGTTCTTAATCGGACACGAATACGAGCGAGTAACTCTTCAAATCGAAAGGGTTTTGTCATGTAGTCATCTGCACCAGCCTCTAAACCAGATACCTTATCTTGGAGATCATCACGAGCAGTCAAAATCAGGATGGGTAGAGTTGCACCTTGCCCACGCAGCTCTTTTAATATTTCAAAGCCATCTTTACCAGGTAGTCCTAAATCGAGTATCAGGAGTTCAAACATTCCACTTAGCCCTAATGAGAGTACCTTTTGAGCATCAGTGGCAACTGTGGTGATAAAACCGTGACTCTTTAGACCTTTTTCGATAAAGGACGCAATGCGGGGTTCATCTTCTGCAATCAGAATTTGTGACATCTATCTTCTACTCTTGAAGAGGATTAAGGGGTATGACAATCAGAAAGGTCGATCCTCTTCCTGGTTGACTTTGGAGTTTAATTAAGCCACGGTGCGCTTCCACAATTCCTCTGACAATTGATAATCCCAGACCCGAACCATCTGAACGACGATGACTATTCTTGACACGAGCAAACCGCTCAAAGATTCGTTCTTGCTCACAGAGGTCAATTCCTTCTCCCGTATCCTGAACCCAGATCCTAAATTCCCCGTTGGTAAGAGAAGCACCTAGTGTAATGCAATCAAATTCACGGGTATGTTGGACAGCGTTCTGGGCTAAATTCATTATCGCTTGGGTGAGACGCTGGCGATCGCCGACCAATATTCCTTTCACCTTTACCTGAAATTGCCAACTCCGATTAGCTAAAGCTTGTACCTTAGCAGATAGTGTGTCTAAAAAAGATTGAGCATCAATAGTTTCGAGTAGTAAAAAGTCTGGACGCTCAGACTTTGCCAACAAACTCAGGTCATCCACCAGCCGACTCATGCGGTCAATCTCGTCAATTACTAAATTAATGGTTTCCTGTTCAATGCCAGAAGCCTGATCTAAATCGATTAGTTCCAAATGCCCTCGAATGATTGTGATCGGTGTTCTCAGTTCATGACCGACATCATTTATAAAGTGTCGTTGACTGACAAAGGCAGCTTCTAAACGATTCATCATGGCGTTGAACGAATTTGCTAATTCAGCTAGTTCTCCACTTGTTTGTACCTCGATTCGCTCATTGAGATTCGTGTCAGTAATTTTAATTGCTGTAGAAATGATGGAATTGAGAGGAGAAAGGACTTTTCCTGCCATAAACCAGGTAACAACAACAGATAATATAAATACACTTATCATCACCCAAAAAACTATTTTGAGGGTATCAAAAGCTTCTTCTTGTTCTCCACGCACAGCATGGGCAACAATCAAGCGTCCAATAATCTGTTCTTGCAAGCGAATGGGTTTAACAATATATAGAATATTGCCAGTAATCGTATTCGGTTGCAGTTTAATACCCTCCTGGACTGTGTTTATTTTGATCAAGGATTGCATCAATGATGATTCCGGCTGCAATATTTTAGGCAGTGCTTCTGGACTGGAACGATAAAATTCTTCATTCAAGATACCGATGAGATAAGTGTCATCTTCTGGGATGCGTCGTGAGAGATAAATATTAAATAAGTTAGCGAGTTCTACGGCATTTTTCGGATATTGTATTTCTTGATTTCTGAGAGCTAATTTCGATTTAATATGACTGTTATTATCAAGTAGCTCTTCAAATATCTCTATTTCTTCTCTAATATCTTCAGTAACTCTATTGGCAATTGCAGAAAATACAAATTTGAATATTAATGGTACGGTAATCACTAAAAATAGGGATAACAAAATAAAATAAAAAATAAAGATTCTGGATCGAATAGAGGTAAATATAGTTTTTCGATAATTCCACATAAAGCTAATTACAGTAATAAATGCCATTTAGTTAAGTAAGTTGGTGAGAATAAACCTAACTATGTCAAGAAATGTAAAAATATTGTAACTTAGCTTGTAGTAAGGGCTTTAGCCCTTAATTCAGGTAATCTTAATCAATTTTACCAAGGAGCAATGTCTACAGCGTAACCCTAAAGGGCATAGCCTCTCGCAAAGAAGAGGGCGAAGCTATTACTCCTTGGTACAAAAAGTTAGTAGATGAGGGTACAGTGTATCAAAGTATTCTTCTCAAAAATTGCAGTAATTTTTATAACTTTGCACATTGATCTTCTTTACTACCTTGGACAATATTGCCACCACCAATTGGCTGAGGAGCATTTTCTTTACACTGCAAATTGCCGTTAATGCGATTTTTCCGAATCGTCACACCTCCAGTATTTTGAAAGGCTTGTAAATTTCCGCCAATCTGGTTTTGGTTAGCAATCATTTGTCCTGAGTTTGACTCGAACTGCACATCTCCAGTAATGCGTGTACTCACCACACGAGCAGCACGACCCTGTTTCACTTGGATGCTTCCACCTACAGTAGCACCAGAATTGACATCCACTAGATTTGCTCCTTCTCCTTGAATATTGCCATTTACTTTTGCACCTATGGCCTTCAGGGTTGCTCCCCGTTCAATAACAATATTGCCTTTAACAGTTGTTCTATTGAGTGTACAAGTTTTACCTTGAGGTACTTTCACATTATCAACAGTGATTGCACCTAAGCTTCCTTGGCAGGCAATTTCTTCTGCGATCGCCAGGTTAGGGTACATTAGACTAGTACTAAGTCCGATTAATGTCATCGCAACACCAGAAATTGGTTTTAGCATCATGGTTAGAGTTTGTATAACGCTTTACAGTTATTAATTTCGCACCCACACATGAAACTTGTTTAAATAATTCATGAGAAAAAGCTCATCAATATTTGAAATACTCCCCAGCCTAAATGCGTGAAAATTCTAGGCTCAAACAGCAATAGTAGGCAAAGCCTGACTGAGATCACCTTCAGATATCTTTGGAAATATGATGAAATAGTTGAGTGAAAGAGCCTTAATTCTTAGTCAAGGACTGGGGTTATTCATTAATACTGAGTAGTTTTTTCACAAGCTGCTTCCCCAGCCACAGGATCGGGATAAATAGCTAAAGTGTGATAGTTAGGAGCAGTATCTTCATATAATATTCTGAATGTATAGAGTTTACTTTTACCTTGCTCTTCAGTAATCACCGTTAAAAGTGTATTGTCTGTTTTAGGCAGTCCCGGAATATTAAGTCTTTGAATTCGCCGCAGTTGAATCACATTGGCTGATGATTTTTGACAATCTCCTGAACTCAAGTTACGTTCTGTGCCAAACTGCATACACATCGGCCCATCAAAATCCATAGTTACTTGTGATGGGTCGTTTAACCAAACTTTTTTAATTGTTTCACCAGCTGGCAAAAAGCTTAAATTTGTTCCTTGTTGATAGGAAACTTTAATAGTAGGTACGACTCCTCCTAAACCTTGTGCATGGCAAGAAAACATAGAACGAAGAACAGCATTATTAGCTAAGGCACGACCTGCAAATAATAATACAGATGCGGAGAAAATCAGAGAAGTCAAAGACAAAAAATGAGAATATTTTAGGTTTTTTTCGATTAAATTAAGATGTTTCATGGCTGCAAATAGGGGAGTGATAAAGGAGGGACACAGATACAGCACATTTGATCTGAGTGAGTTCAAGAAGGGCGGGCAGGATGCCCTCCCCACAAGATTTATGTAATTACGAATTACGAACTACGAACTACGTTAGCGAAGCTCCTCTGAAAGAGGCATTACGAATTACGAATTACGAACTACGAATTATAATTGCATTGTTCGATTAACGTATATTTCTACTTCTTTGCCAGCTGGTATAAACCAAACATTGGTTTGTTGCATCATGCGGGCGATCGCTTGTTGATTACGTTGTGAAATTTGAGGAACTACAGAATTTAAACCACCTTCTAAAATTCCCGCCGGGATATTGCGTCTATTGTTGTTGTTGGTGACGACGGTGCTACCATCTCCAACTGTAACTTGGGATTCAATGCGATTAAATAACTCGGCTCCTTTACCAATTCCTCCCAGAACAAATAGCCCTAAGTCCATCCCCGCTATAGATGAACCTTGATTGGGATATTGACTTGCTATTAAAGGTTTACCTTGAGGTGCGCGAACCATCATGGTATTATTGGGGATGCTCCTTTCTATCAGTTCGCCATTATCTTCTGAGATCACTTTAATTACATTCAACTGTAGTAGTCCTTTCTCAGAAATCGAACTAATTTCAGCTAATAATTCAGTATTAACAGGTAAAGCGATCGCACCATCAATTGATTTTAGTGGCTGTGTCAAACGCAATACAAATACATTACCTTCTTCATTACTTTCATTATTCCTAGACTGAGTAGTTTCTCCAAATACAGCTGTTGCTAATACAGCTTTAACACTACTCCCTACTTTCACAGATTTCGAGCTTTGTGATTGCCCTTGGCTGACTAAAGTATCTGGTTGTGGTGGCGTTGGTTCCGGGTTGGAGTTGGTTACTTGAGTTTCTAGATTCAGATTAGTTTTTGGTACAGATAAAGCTGTATCAACTCTAGATTGACCAGTCGTGTTGACCTGACCATAACTACCTAACTTGGCTAACCTTATCCATTCTTTCAAAGGATCTGGTGGAGATGGTGGAGTCTCTGGGGTTGCAACTGCTACGGGTGCTGGTGGGAGAGATTGTGGTAAAAAAGCAGGCCTTTCAACAATTCTCTCAACTGTGACTATGGAAGGTTGCGGTGTAGAAGCAGTTTGTACAGGAATCGGTGTCCTTTCTCTGACCTGTGGAGTTTCCACCCGTGAAGCTACTCTATTTCTAAGATTTTGTTGAGCTGCTGTCACTGTCTGGGCTTGTTCAGCCAGGGCTAATTTCGTTTTCAGAATCTCTACTTCCTGCGCTAAATTTTGCTGCGGGGATTCATTGATTACTGGTAATGGTGCTGTTGTGGAAAGTCTATTATTTGACTGTTGATTACCAGTATTCATGATCTGCGATAAAAATGCACCAGCGACTACCACTATAACCAAAGTAGCACTGCCTACCAAAGCTAATTTAGCAAAGGGATTTGATGAAAGAGATTGCTCAGTTGCTATGTCTTGTGGTTGAAATACTTCAGGCTGTAAGCTGGCTAAGTCTGTATCTAATTCGTCAACGTTGACTTTGAGAGATTCTTCTTCAAAGCCAACCAATTTGGCCATTCTAGATTCCCAATCTGAAGAGTTTGCTTCTGGTTCGTGCTTCTCAGGGATTGGCTTGACTAGATGTTTTGTAGAAAATTCGGGATGAATTGAATAAGAAGTCATACAATTTTAGATTTTAGAGTTTAGAGTTTAGAGTTTAGATTTTGCTTCTACCCACAGATAAATCTGATTGGGTATTTGTACAATTGATACAGTATGGGAATTTCAAAAACATTTGTTATCGTTAATGTCACATATCTCATAAATTTCTAGCCTAGCTTCGCCCAGACGGTAAGCGGCTAAATGCCAGGGTAATGGTTGAGCCGGGAGTGAAATAGCCGCTTCATCTATGGCTTGCACTAAGATTTGTTTATTAAACGCAGTGGAGTTTCCTAGATTATTAGAACCACTAAAATTCAATTGATTAGCAAACATTTCTATTTTCCATTTACCATCATCTATTTTGGTTGGTTGAGAAATTTTTTCTATTACTAATACATATTCAGTTTCCCGATTAATGTTAGCTAACCTACCAGTGGGATTTAAATTAGTAATTTCTGCCTGAAATTTGGGTTTCAAATTATTAGCTAAGAGTTGTGAACTAATTTCCCAGACTGTGAGTGGTGGTTGTTGCTGTGACCAGGTAAGCATGAGGGTCATGGTTTCACCTACAAAGCGGCGAATTGTCTCTGGATGTCTTTCATCAGTTTGTTTTGCATCTACAGTAATCGCTCGACCATCAACAAGTTGCACCAAACTTTTGGGTGTTAACTGCTGTTTTAAATCCTGAATCATCGAACTGTTGAATAAAAGTAATAACAAGCTCAATAGATGTAAACCGAATGTTACTACCGCTAATAGTGGCAAGATATTAGTTTTTTTGTTTTCTGTCTTGACTAATTGCATAAATACTTCAAGATATAAATTATAAAATCACTCTATTATCAGAAAAATTATCTTGTGAAACTACCAGAATTGGTTTGACTTCCACAGGGGTTTGATTTATCCCCATTCAGGTTACTGTAACTATACAGTAAACATAAATTCCGAATTTCGTAAATTTCTAATTTATCAACCCGATTACTATAAATTGCTTTTTGGATGTCAGTAGTATAGTTGGCTAGAGGATAGGGAAAATAATCGACTGCACGCACCAGGAAATCCTTATTAAAGGGTGTAATTATTTTTCGGTCATCATCCTGTTTTTTTTGAATCAAGTCGGCTACCATACCCACTCGCCACTTACCAGGGGCTATTTGTTCTGGAGGATAAACCCTTTGGATAACTAGTTCTGCTGATATCACTTGACTTGGATTGTTAGAGAATACTTCTGGTGGTGTCATTTGCGCGATCGCACTTAAAAATCCTTTACGAAAATCTTCGGAGATGGCAAAACTAGCTACCCAACTGCTAGTAGTTACTTTTTGGTTACCATCTTCTGGCGTTCTCACCTGGATTCCTGGATCTGGTTGGGGTTTTGCAGCTTCTTCTATGGTTTGTGGTGGTAGAGTTCCCGACCAGTTAAACATGGCTGTCATGGTTTTACTGATAAATTGGCGAATTGCTTCGGGTTCTCTGGCTAAATCATCAACAGCCGTTATGGGTTGACCATCGATCATTTGCACAAAGTTAGGCGGTTTTCTCAGGCTAAGTTGGCGAATATTCAACCCTTGTAAGATGAATAAAAATAACACAGTTAGATGTAGGCTAAAGGTAGCGATCGCAAATATTGTTAAAACGTTTCCGGTGGGTTTTCTTTTTTGCAGTAAATTAGTCATTTTTTCATTTTCATCCCATCGACAATTGTCAAAACTTATATTCTATCTTTCACTAAAGCACTGGTATTATTAATCGCACTAAAAACAGCAAATCCTCCTGCACCGGCGACAGCTAACGATAACAGTGGGGCTAAAATTCCCAGAAAGATTATGAACCACATTAAATCAGGATTGGCATTAGGATTTTCGGCTGGGCCGTTGATAATTACGGCGGCGGTGACAGCAGCAATTATATTAAATGAAATTTTGGCAATTCCTGCCGAGAAAAAACCTGTCAGCCACGCATAAACAGGTTTACCAGCGACAGGTAGCAAAGATGCTCCCACAGCTAAAGGACCCAAAGCGGCTATTAGTAACATGGTAGCTTCTATTAAGTTTTGAAAAGCATATTGCAAAGAAATTAAAAAGTTTTTAATACTGGTTTGGGCTGTATTACCCAATAAAGAATTAAAGCTCGTCCCTGATAAATTATCTGTACCAAACTTGAGCGAAATCACCTGATTTTCTAGTCGTTGAATCCATATTTTATTCCCGTATAAATTTCTATATTCCCGCCAAAGATTATCAATTTGGTCGCTGGCTTGAGCAAAACATTGGGTTTGTTGTTCGCCAGTCAGTGATTGACAAGGACGTAGTAAAGAACCAGCCACTTCTTCAGCCAAACTCATATTTAGTGCTTGCTGATAAGTTTGTTCAGCATCTGCTGTTGTTACTACTTGCTGATTAATTGTGTTGATAAAGTTCCTTACTCCTAACGTCAAATTAGAAAGTATGCTCCCATCTCCGCCATTACTTAATAATAAAACTACGATAAAAGGCCAAATTAAACCTGTTATCGGACGTGAATATTCACTATAAATAACATCTTTGAGCCATTGCATCATAAAAAATAACAAAGTGCCTACAGCAAAAAATACACCCAGATTTGTGAGCGCTCCATATAAATTATTACTGGTATTATTTTGTAATAAATCTAGCCATTGATTATCCCAACTTTCAGCCATGCTTCTTGCTGTTACAGCACCACTATCGAGAGTTTCATTGATACCAATTTCGGGAAAGATTTGTAAAATATAAAGCTGCATTTTGGTTCACAATATCCTAATTGTCTTCTCTACCAAACAAATCTATTTGAGCAGTAGTACGAATGAGTCTTGCAGTCTCTGTTGCGCTATCTACTCGACGGGAGCGATTCATTTCATCCATTTGCTGAGAAATACTGGCTAAATTTAAATTAGAGTATTGCAAAGATTGATTTGTTTGGATTGTTTGAGCTAGATTTGCACTGCTAATTTTTGCTTGTTCTTGTTGAATTTTAATGGCTTGTAATTGCAAATTGGCTTGATCACCTTCTAGGGCTTGTTTTAAAGGTTCTGTAGGATATAGTGATGTGAGGGTATTAGCAATTTGATTGAAAATGTTATCAGATTGCTGAGAAAAATTTCCGATATTATCCAGAATAGTTTCAGTATTCTGTAATTGTGATTTTAGGCGAAGTTGTCCCTCTCTACCCATAAAACTCTCTATGGAACTACGAGTAATTAAACGATTAATTTCATTAGTTACTGAATTAGATTGGACAACGGGATTGTTTTCAAATTTATCTGTTATTGGGTTGAAAAATAAATCTTGGCGCAAACTCTTTCCAGCCTCAACTGGATTCGGTATGTTCAATTCTCCTGTAGAATTATTCAGCGCATTTTGACTTCTTATTTCTAAAGGTCTTAAAGTTTCACTCAAATTATTTCTGAGATAATTTTGCATATCTACGGAGTAAAGTTGAAAGTCTGTCCAAACTTTACCTAATTGTGCCATTGCTGGTAAGACTAATAAGCAGGAAATGGTCATGGTGAAGAATGTAGTTTTCTGCATATATTTTGAAGATAAGAGGAACTAACCGCCAAGTACGCCAAGTGCGCCAAGGAAGAAAGAAGAAGGAAGGAAATTCTCTAGTTTGACTCTCATTCCTTTCTCAACTTCCCCGCAATGAGGCGATTAATTGCCGTGCAAATACAGAAATTGCTTCATATTTATCCCTATGTTTTAACATGGCTTTTTGGCGTGCAGTTTGTTCGTTGGGGTTGTTAGCAACTACGGCTAATTGTTCAAAACCTGGATAGTAACGGCAAAAGGTATAAATCCCATTGTCATCTAATAGCCATTGGCTGTAAATGCCTTCTTTGCGAGGAAAAAAGTTTTCTGTGGCATTACGAGAAATAATATTACGGGGATATTTTAAAATGTTCACAAAACTATCTACCGCTACTGGTTGAATCCGCCCGATTAATCTGGTTGACAGGTTTTGTAAAATTTTTGATGCGGCTTTAGATTTGGCTATGGTATCAGGGTCTTGTCCTGATAAAATAACTCTGATTCCAGCTTTAGCACCATTAGCACAAATTCTCCCCACTAAATCAGCAATTTGGTCAAATTCAAATAAAATTGGTGCTTCGTCAATAAAGAAAATAGAAGCTGGACTACTTAACGCCCGTCTTAAAGCGGCGGAGTAAGCACTTAAAGAAAGTATGGCTGCATCTTCGTTATCTGAGAGGTTTCGCAGTGCAAATACTAAAAGTTGTGCATCGGTGGGAAAGCTAGATGGTGCAGAAATGGATTGTCCGACGCGACTAGAAAGCCAAAACCGTAAACGCAGTTGAATTTGACTGAGTGCGTCATCTACTCGACCACTCAAAGAATCTAATTTCAGATGTTCTGGGGAACAGAAAAACAGAAAGTCTTTTAATGTGGGGGTTTTTTGCCATGCTGCGCTACCAAATCCGCCAGCGATCGCTTGTTTATATCGTTCTTGAATACCTGCATCCGCAAGGAAGGCGCTTAAAGCTAAGTTGAGTAAAGAACGCACGGTTTGAGACAGTAGTTGATTTTCGGTAGATGACCCTAAAACCATTGTCATTAAAGCCGATTCTAAAAAGCCAGTGTAATCTAGTAGGCGATCGCGCTGTTCTTCAGGAGTGAGCGATCGCAAATCTGGCTGCTCAAATAAATTATTGGCTTGTTTGGAAATATCAAAATACGCCCCATTTCCCTCCATAAATTCTGTATAGTCGGTAAAGGTAGATGAGCCATCTGGTTTAGGAAAGTCTAAGGCGACCACAGGAATCCCATGCGCCAAGGCCTGAGTTAAAATTCCCGATACCAAAACCGACTTACCCGCACGAGTTGTAGCAAATAGCGCTAAATTTTTATGTTGGTTAAACAAATCTAAATGTATAGGCGTTCCCCCTTCTTCAGCAATTAATTCAAAGCCGTGGCTATCTCCAGCTTTGGTTAACACTAAAGGCATTAATCCCGGAACTTCACTAGTTAAATATAACTGGCGACGGTTAAAGGGTTTTACTAACAAACCTTCCCAGACTATCGGTAGAGATTGCAGCCAAATTTTCCAAGTATATTCTATTTCTCTAATTACCTGGGCGGGTCGTTGAAAACAGTTTTCAATATATCTTGTTGCTTCATCTAATTTCGCCACACTAGAACGATGTACAAAAATAACTATACTCGTATATATCGGCACGGCTCCTTCATATAATTGTTCTTGGGCTGCTACCGATTTCTTTAATTTTAATTGAGCATTTACATCAATAGTTTTACTTTTTTCTTGAGCCATAAGTGCTGTCATATTCGACTGCTTCAGCACTCGTTGCAAAGTGTTTTTAACTATGGCTGGATTAGCAGCAGTTAATTCACAAAAAATTTCTGTATCTACCACCGTTTCTCTGGCTAATAATTCCCACAAATAACGCATCTGAGCAAATTTATTCTGCCAACCACCGGGTTTTTCCAGAAACGTCAGCGCCCCAATATAACGATTTTTCACATTTACCCAACGGCGATCTGCACAAGGTACACTAGACTCCATCAGCAAAGTTGTACTGTGGATATTTTCTATCAGTAACTTGGTACTAGCTAAGTCTGAATTAACTTGTTCATGCAGTCCATTTTCATCTAAATGGATTAGTTGGGGAATTTCTATCGGTTCTGTATCATTAAATTTTCTCCAAGCGTGTTCCCATAAATCATCAGCATTTAAAGGTTTGACATCTAATCCCATTTTGTTAGATAAAAGCTGTTCCCAGCGAGAAAATCCTTGTTGATAAGCTTTAATAATTAGAGTTTCAATGCGCTGATTTTGAACTTCTGCTAATTCCCCTTTAAATTTCAACCACCATAATTCACCTTTAGATAAAAGCTTTTCAATCCAATCATCTGATTGTGTAGTATTAGGTTCAATCGTATAAGTTACATAAATCCGCAGAAATTTAGGTTTACGAATCCCAGATTTAGTCAGTTCTTGAATTCTGGCTCTTTCTGCTGTTAATAAATATTTGATATCCCGTGATGGAGTTCGCTTTACTAAGTCTGATAGTTCTGCTTGTCGTTGTTTGTCTGAACTAAAAGACCCGATATGTAAGGTCATCTTTTCCCCTTCAGGAATATCTTTTAAACCTGATTCAATATTATTAAAAATTGTGTCTATTTGTTCTGACCGTAAAGTAGTATGAATTCCTCGACACTCAAAACCAAAAACAAAGCAAAACCGATCTTTTTGGGTTTCTTTGTTCAAAATGTAAGCGCCGATATCACGACCATCAAGGGAAATGCGTAACATTGTAGCTAAATGCAAAGCATCCTCAAATGGTGTTAGTCTACTTTCTTTGCCGGCGATGCTTATGCTTTGTTTTCCGATTTTTTGCTTCATGGTTAATTTCTAACAAGCTTTGATAACGTGCAAAGCCTCTTGTCCAAGTGGGAACTCCCACGAATTTGCTTAAAAAACGCCAACTCCTACCACCAGTTAATATCCACCAAGTTGCTATTCCCCATCCTGCAATTAATACTGTCCATAACCATCTTTGGAAATCATCTGCAAAAATACCTCCAAAAACTCCATTCACAACGAAGTAAGCAGCTAAAATAATTACAATCCAAGGAAAGATTTGGTCAGCAGGAATTGGCCCTAATGATGGTTGTGATCCTAGTATCTGATTAACTGGACGAAATTCTTGCTCTCTTTCTTGAGTCATAATTTTTTAATTCGTAATTCGTAATTTGTAATTCGTAATTCGTAATTCGTAATGCCTCTTTCAGAGGAGCTTCGCTAACGTAATTCGTAATTTGTAATTCGTAATGCCTCTTTCAGAGGAGCTTCGCTCTAAGCGCAGCTATGCCGAAGGCTTTACGTAATTCGTAATTACTGTTCAAAATCAATAAAAAGCCTAGAGGATACGATTTTTGAGTTTTGAATTTTGAATTTTGAATTCACTACGCTACTAGTTACTACTATCACCAATTACAAAGCCTGTCAGGACATCAGCAACAGTGACGGCGACAACTACTAATAAGGGTACTCTGGCTATACTTTGCCAATCTTCATCTTTACGCACTGCATTAATCACACCAATTAGAGAAACTGCAATATAAAGTAAATAAATTGCCCTTAATACATTGAATATTAAGCTTACTGCTGGTTGGCTATTGTTAGTGTTTTCTGTGCCTTGAGTTAAAGTATTACGAAAAAAATCTTCAGCCCTACCAAAAAATTGTGCATTTGCAGGTGTGGCAAAATAGTCTAACCAGAAGAAACAAAGAATGACAGATACTGCCAATATTTGTAATAGTATAAGCCATCGTTTGGGCAAATGCACTTGCTGTCCAATTTGTTGCATGAGTATGGCGATTAAGCTACCCGCTATCACACAAAAAAGCAGAATGGGACTTTTTAAACTAACTACGCTTACAAACACAGCACAAGCAACTAAAAATGGTACAGACTCAATCATGCTAAGATGCCATGATTCCCCGATAACTCTCAATTGTCTAGATGTTTTTTTTGTACTAGCACCTAAGCCTTTGCTGAATCTTCTCACACTGGAATTTATAGACATTTGCCTCCCCTCATTATCTGTAACAAAGATCCTTTGTATTCATTCTTAAAACTTTTACCATCTAAATTGATCTAAAATTCATACTTAAGCAAGAAATTTATGTCCCCAAAATATAATATAGGTTCAATGTATTGCCTTTTATTAAGGATATATTAACCAATTATTAAGATTTAATTAAATTGAAGCGATTTTTTAGAGAAAAAGGGGACTATAATAAACTTCATTCAAGTGCATACCGCTATATAGGGCTTGCTGAATAAATATAAAACCCAGATAAATCGAAGGTTTGGGGATTGACAGATAGCTGAGACTGTTCCCTGTTCCCTACCTCGACGACAAAACAACGGCACGCTACGCGAACAGCAAACCCTATGTAGATGTATTCAAGGGTTTTTTATACTTCCTATCTAATTAACATTTATTCAGGCACAATAAGACATAAATACGGTAATTTTGTCTCAAGGGTTGATCTTGGATACTTGATTTTTTAAAATCTTT
Organism: Nodularia sp. UHCC 0506; assembly: GCF_034931045.1. NCBI lineage: Bacteria > Bacillati > Cyanobacteriota > Cyanophyceae > Nostocales > Nodulariaceae > Nodularia > Nodularia sp. UHCC 0506. Next base: position 44,093 of record NZ_JAYGHH010000017.1, on the reverse strand, counting down.
TATTAATAATAAAGATAACCTCTAACAAGTTGTAGTCCATCTTGTTAAGAACCTAACCTTATCCAATTTTTAAGTCCGCACCTGCGGACTTTATTTATCCGGGAAATATATATTTCCACACCAAAAATTAGGTCTAAATATTGAATTTAATAGCTTTATTTCTTGAAAATTCGATACTTTTTCTGGTTAATTACGCATTGAAGATTGTATACCCGGATTTTGAAACCATTAGTGTATATAAGGGTGGACAAAGATGCACACCCTACAAGATTTATAACCTTAATATGTGTACTTTATTTACTTGCTAATTACTGTAAATTCCGCACAAAATTGATTAACAACACGATCAAGTCCTACTGAATGGGCGGCTTTGAATAAAATGCGATCGCCTGTTTGAACAAATGTCTTTAATCTGGCTACTAAATCACCATGAGTAGCAAAGCATTCTGATGGGATATCCCCAGCACTTTGAGCGATCGCTTGTGCATCTGTACTATCCACTAAAACTAGCAAACCGTCTAATTGCAACTTCTGCACCGTTTCACCCACTCTTTGGTGCAATTGCAGCGATCGCTCTCCTAATTCTTTCATTGCACCTAATACCGCAATTTTGCGTTTTCCCGGTGTATCTGCCAATAATTGCAAAGCTGCTTCCATAGCTTCTGGTGCAGCATTATAAGTTTCATCTAAGAGAATAATATCATGGGGCAGGGTAAATCGTTGCGATCGCCCCGTGGGCATATTCACCTTGACACCATTTTGCAAAGTTGACCAGGGGATTCCTAAAACCTGCGCTACTGCTAAAGCTGCTAAAAAATTACTGGCATTGTGACGACCAGGTAAAGGCAAAGGTAGCCCCATTCCGTTAACTTTTATCGTTTCGTTATCAGTCAGCACTCCTTGAATGTCGCCACCAGATAAGCCATAAGTGACAACTTCCCCAGACCAAACTTGCTGCGCTGTAGCCATTAATAGGGAATTATCATGATTGAGAATAGCTACACCATCTTCAGGCATTTCGGCTAATAACTCACATTTAGCACGAGCGATCGCTTCTTCAGAACCCAATAACTCAATATGTGCCGTGCCTACATTAGTAATTACCCCAATATTCGGAAGGGCGATTTGTGTGAGTTCGGCAATTTGTCCCTCACCCCGCATGGCCATTTCCACCACAGCATAGTCATGTTCTGTATCCAGTTCTAACAAAGTTTTGGGAACGCCGATTTCGTTATTAAAATTGCCAAAAGTTTTGTGAACTCGTCCCTGAGTTGCTAATACTGCGGCGATCAATTCCTTTGTTGTGGTTTTACCTACAGAACCTGTCACCCCAATCACTGGAATATTTAAGCGATCGCGCCACCATCTACCCAGTTGCTGATATGCTACTAAGGTGTTTTTAACTTGCAATACAGGTAAACCCGGATTATCATAATCACCATCCACAATCGCCGCTAAAGCACCTTGAGCGATCGCAGTGGGGACGAAATCGTGTCCATCAAATTTTTCCCCTCGTAAAGCCAAAAACACTTCCCCAGGTTTGATCATCCGGGTATCTGTTTGGATAGCGCTGCTGACTTGTGTGAAAGCAGCTTCAGATAAATTGATAGCTTGGGCGCACAGAACTTCTAACAATTGGGAGATGCTAACAGACCAAGGCATAATTATGAACTTATTTTCAAAGTTAAATTAGTGAAACCCAAAGTATACAAATTTTCTGGTGCTTAGTCCCATTATTTCTGTGAGAAAAAATATATATAGCCACCTCATAGTTAACCGAAGCTCAAACTTATCTAAATATTAATAATCATGTGATATGATGTATTTGCTGGTGAAAATCCAGATGATTGCGACACGTCAACCCCGCAATTAACTAAACTAAACCGTTTAGTCTAGATAAAGAAAAATTTCTAATTCCTACCTCCTCAAAATCACCCCCATCTCCAATTCAAAATTGACTTTTGACTATTGATTTTTCCTCTAACTCGCCTCCTAAACCCCAATTATGGGAGAACAAGAATTTCCAAAGTCCCCCAAATTTGGGGGATTTAGGGGGCAAAACAGGGCTTGTGTGTACACGCCTCGCTGGTGGGGAGGGGTTGGGGATGGTTTTTTTACTTACTTTCCACAAAATCGGCATCAATTACATCTTCACCACTGGCGCGATCGCCATCACCTCCACCAGCTTGAGCATAAACAGCACTACCAACTTGCATTAAAGCTTGCTGTAACTCATTGGTCAGAGACTTCATGCGATCAAAATTATCTTGATTAATCGCTTCTTGCAAATCCTGTACTAACCCTTCAACTCGGCTACGATCCTCAGCACTCACCTTATCACCCAAATCTTGCAGTTGCTTCTGGGCTTGATAAGCCAAGGAATCCGCCATGTTTTTAGTATCAATTTGTTCACGGCGTTTGCGGTCTGACTCAGCGTGGGATTCTGCATCTCGTACCATATTTTCCACATCCCGCTTATCGAGGGTGGAAGCACCAGTAATAGAAATCGACTGCTGTTTACCCGTAGCCTTATCTTGAGCAGTCACAGAAAGAATACCATTAGCATCAATATCAAAAGTCACCTCAATTTGTGGGACACCTCTAGGTGCTGGCGGAATTCCATCTAAGCGGAAAGTTCCCAAACTCTTGTTATCTTTAGCGAATTCCCTCTCACCTTGGAGAGCATGAACTTCGACATTTGTTTGACCGTCAGCAGCAGTTGAGAAGATTTCCGACTTTTTCACCGGGATAGTAGTATTGCGGTCAATAATCTTAGTCATCACACCACCGAGAGTTTCCACACCCAAAGACAAGGGAGTGACATCTAACAGCAGAATATCTTTCACCTCACCAGCTAAAACACCTGCTTGAATAGCAGCACCAATCGCTACCACTTCATCAGGGTTCACACCCTGACAAGGATCTTTACCAATAATCCGTCGCACCAATTCTTGCACAGCCGGAATCCGAGTCGAACCACCCACTAATACAACTTCATCAATTTCCCCATTGCTCAATTTGGCATCTTGCAACGCTTGCTGCACTGGTTGACGACAACGATCTAAAAGATCCGCCGTCATTTCCTCAAATTTAGCCCTGGTCAACGTCATATCCAGATGTTGTGGCCCTGTTTGAGTCGCGGTGATAAAGGGGAGGTTAATATTGGTTTGAGTCGCACTGGAAAGTTCAATTTTGGCTTTTTCTGCGGCTTCAGTTAGTCTTTGTAAAGCTTGCTTATCTTTACGCAGGTCAATACCTTGATTACGCAGAAACTCATTAGCCAACCAATCGACAATCTTTTTATCAAAGTCGTCACCACCTAAATGGGTGTCGCCACTGGTGGATTTAACTTCAAATACACCGTCTCCTACTTCCAAAATGGAAACGTCAAAAGTTCCCCCACCCAAGTCAAAGACCAAGATAGTTTCGTTGGTCTTCTTATCTAAACCATAAGCCAGTGCTGCTGCTGTCGGTTCGTTGATAATGCGGAGAACTTCTAAACCGGCAATTTTTCCCGCGTCTTTAGTCGCTTGGCGTTGAGAGTCGTTGAAATAAGCTGGAACCGTAATTACAGCTTGAGTAACTTTGTCTCCCAGATATTTACTTGTATCATCAACCAACTTCCGCAGGACTTGGGCGGAAACTTCTTCCGGTGCAAATTGCTTGCCAGCTGCGGGACAGTCGAGTTTAACATTACCGTCGCGATCGCGCACAACTTTATAAGTCACCTCTGTCGCTTCATGGGTAATTTCTTCATGTTTGCGCCCAATAAAGCGTTTTACTGAATAAAAGGTATTTTCTGGGTTCATCACCGCTTGTCGTCTGGCAATTTGACCAACCAAGCGTTCACCAGACTTAGTGTAAGCCACCACAGAAGGAGTCACCCGTTGTCCTTCAGCGTTAGCAATGACTAAGGGTTGTCCACCTTCCATGACAGCAACGCAAGAGTTAGTCGTTCCTAAATCAATTCCAATTACTTTCGGCATATAATCTTCCTCTCTAGCTTCGTTTCAGCAATTGTGGCGATGAGGATCAGACACTGGGTATTGAAAATGGGGTATTATAGCAAAAGTCAAAAATGAAAGACTGGCTGTGACTGGGTTTTAGGCTTTTGCCATGTCCTAACAACCTTGGCGGTTACTATATCTAATGGATTTAGTATGAGGTAGTTGAATCTTCAGCTTTTTAGCTTGCTGACCACCAGTATTCTTCCTCTATCAATCTTTGATCTCAATCAAGCTTCCTACTTAAAACATTAGACAAATTTATAATTGAGTCGGTTCGGTTTTATAGCAAGGTGCGATCTGCTTGCAGCAGCGCTTCGCTATCGCAATAACCGTACCACTAAACATTTTGATATATTTATCCCATTAACACCCCTCTACCATCATGCGTTTGTTATGTGTATCTACACCCATTGGTTTTTTAGGTTCAGGTGAGGGAGGTGGCGTAGAATTAACCCTGGGCAATGTGGTTCAGTCCTTAATTGACCGTAACCATAGTGTTACCATTGTTGCACCCCAAGGATCTCAGTCAGCCTATGGACAGGTCATAGAAGTAGCCGGAGTAGCCCCAGACTCTGCACAACATCAGGAACGCAATACTCCTGTTTCTATTCCCGCAGGTAGTGTTTTAGCACAGATGTGGGAAACAGCAAGGAAATTGCAGTCAGAGTTTGATATTGTGTTGAACTTTGCCTATGATTGGCTACCTTTTTATCTCACGCCTTTTTTCCAGCGTCCTGTAGCCCATTTGGTCAGTATGGGGTCTTTGTCTATAGTTATGGATGAAGCTATCCATAATGTGGCTCGGCGTTTCCCCGGAACAATTGCTGTTCATACTCAAGCCCAAGCCCAAACCTTTGGTTTTGCTTCCGCCTGTCGTTGTCTGGAAAATGGATTGGATCTCAGTCTTTATGACTGTAATTTACACCCCCAAGATTACTTAGGATGGGTGGGGCGCATTGCTCCAGAAAAAGGCTTAGAAGATGCTATTTCGGCAATTAACAAAACCCAGATTCCTTTAAAGATTTGGGGTAAAATAGAAAACCCTCAGTACTGGCAATGGATTCAAGCCGAATTTCCCTCAGCCCCATTTATCTATGAGGGGTTTTTAACAACTTCAGCCCTCCAGAAAGCTTTAGGAAAATGCCGGGGGTTATTAATGACTCCCCATTGGGTGGAAGCCTTTGGGAATGTGTGCATAGAAGCTCTGGCTTGTGGTGTGCCAGTGATTGCTTATAATCGTGGTGGACCAAGTGAAATTGTCAACTCAGGCAAAACAGGATGGCTGGTGGAACCCGATAGTGTAGATGGACTGGTGGAAGCGATCGCCAAACTAGGGCAAATTGATCGCCGTCATTGCCGAGAACAGGCTGAAGCGGTCTACTCTTTGGCAGCTTTAGGGGAAAACTTTGAAGCTTGGCTCGATGATTGTTTAGCTAACCATTGGGGATAAAAATGACTCTTTTACTACACCCCATTACTATTTATTTTCGCCAGTGTCTTGCTTCTGCTGGGAAACGATTAGTTTTAGGAATTGTTCTGATTTCATGTCTAGTCATCTTATCTGGCTGTCAAGCTTCATCACAAAAAGATGATGGTGTAATTCGTTTGACATTGTGGCAAGGAATTAATCCCCCAGTTAATCGAGATGTGTTTCAAAAATTAGTCGATAAATTTAATCAGACTCATCCTGATATCCAAGTAGAATCTATTTTTGCCGGTGGACTAGACCAACAATTGCCGAAAATTCTCGCCGCAGTTGTCGGAAATGTCCCTCCAGATATCCTGAGTTTTTACCCACAATTAACAGGTCAGTTTAGTGAATTAGGCGCAATTAGACCTTTAGAAGATTGGTTGGACAAATTACCCCTAAAATCGGAAATTAGCCCCAACTTATTGGCAGCCTTAACATTAAACAACCATCTTTGGTCAGTTCCACTTTACACCAGCAATCTGGGCATTTTTTACCGCCCTCAGTTGTTCCAAGCAGCAGGAATTACCGAAACACCAAAAACTTGGTCAGAATTAAGAGAAGTTGCCAAAAAATTGACCATAGACAAAGATGGCGACGGTAAACCCGAACAGCATGGAATTTTATTACCTTTAGGTAAAGGCGAATGGACTGTATTTAATTGGTTCCCCTTTTTATGGAGTGCTGGCGGGGATATTATTACTGATGATAATCGACCAAATTTGACAACCGAGGCAGCCGTTACAGCTTTGCAATTCTGGCAAGACTTAATCAAAGATGGTTCAGCCAAGTTATCTGCACCTGAGCGTGGTTATGAAGAAGACGACTTTATCGCCGGTCGTGTTGCTATGCAGATTACAGGCCCTTGGACTTATATCATGAAGTCTAATGTTGATTATCAGGTATTTCCTATGCCTGTAAGTGTAGAAAAAGCCACGGTCATTGGCGATGGTAATTTCTATGTAATGAAGACTACCCCAGCCAGAGAAGAAGCCGCACTCAAGTTTTTAGAGTTTGTTTTGAGTGAAGAATTCCAAACAGAATGGAGTATCGGGACGGGTTTTTTGCCAGTGAATATTAAATCTACCCAAAGTGCAGCTTATCAGCAATTCATTACCGAAAAACCCGTGTTAAAAGTTTTTCTAGAACAAATGCCTGCGGCACGTGGTAGACCGATTATTGCTGGTTATAGTAGTTTATCTGATAGTTTAGGTCGAGCTATTGAGGCTACCTTGCTGGGTGCATCTCCAGAACAAAGTTTAAAAGCAGCTCAACAACGCCTTGATTTAATTTGGAAATAAATAGGGTTTGCTGATTTGTAAGGGTGCAAGGTCTTGCGCCCCTACCGCGTAGTCTATAACTAGACAAAGGTTAATATTCAGTGTAAATTTTAGAATGTTACCTAGAGAATTGTTACTTGAATATGCTACAAGAAAATCAAACACCCACTGATATTTTCTCGGAAATATATGCAAACAACATCTGGGGAGGAAATTCAGGAGAATTTTTCTCAGGTAAAGGTTCAGATGATATTTTTGCTGTCCCTTATTGTAATTTAATCACAGATTTTGCTGTGAAGCAACAGTTAAACAATATCAGAATTATCGATTTAGGATGTGGTGATTTTCGGGTTGGTCAACAGCTTTTAAAAAATTTAGAAAAAGCCCAAATTAAATACCAATATATAGGTATAGACATAGTACCAAAATTAATAGAACGCAATCAGATTCAATACGCTAATACTAATGTAGAATTCTTATGTGTTGATGTTTTAACCGAAGATTTACCAACTGGAGATATCTGCTTAATTCGCCAAGTTTTGCAGCATTTATCTAACCAACATATTCAAAAATTCATCGATAAAGTCACTCAATATAAATATGTATTTGTGACTGAAAGTTATCCTGAAAATGAACAGGATTGTGTACCCAATATAGATATATCTACAGGTGCTGAAATTAGATTAGAAAAAAATTCAGCAGTCTTTTTAGATCAAGCTCCCTTTAATTTAAATAATGTAGAGTTAGTTCTAGCTATACCCTACAAAGAGGAGATTCTTTTGTATGGTAAGCATAGTAAACTTTGTATATTTAAAATTGAGAATCACTAAAATAGAGGGATAAATTCCTCTATTAGCTTATATCCCCTTCTATTCGGGGGATATAGGCATCACTTGTATAGCAACCGCCAAGGAGATTAGGAGATTGTTGATTGCTGAAAGCCTTGATGTAGGGGCGGGTATGACTACGCAAGCTATGACAGATATGTTCAATTACCAATACCAATAATAATTGTAATAAACCCGCTCCTACTTGGTTTCTACTCAGCACTAACAGCACTTTGCTATAAGTCAAGATTATAGGCGAAGAAATTGCCGACATTAGAAAACCGAGCATCTTGATAGGGGACAAATTCCACTCGAAAGCGATGACTAATGAATAAATCTGCCAACGTTCCCACAGTGTATTTCTCGAATCCTTCGACCTGTGCTGCACTGGGGATAGAGTCCATCAGATGATACTCTCCGACAAAACAGCAGACTTGTCGTAAGCGTTGAGATGTGAGCAGAATGGGAAACTCGCTTCCTTCGCAATCGATTTTGAGAATTTTTACCTTTGAATCTCCGATGATATCATCCAGGGCGACTGTACTTACAGGTTGACCATCTGACGCAAAAATATTGCCCGATGCTGTGTTCATCCCTACCGGATCTGGCCCATCATCTAACATTTGTGTATAGCCAGAATGATATAACTCAGAATCTTGCTTCTTATCTGAACGCCAAACGGCTTTGGAATTGATTACCACATTTGTAGAAGCCAGATTTTTTCGTGCTAGTTCAGCATTTTCTAAATTAGCTTCAAACCCTTCAATCTTTCGCGACCCCCGTTGCCAACATAAGTAAGAAAAACATCCGATATGCGCTCCAATGTCAATGATGCGATCTTCTGCTTGAAGCTGTTCAGGAATTCGATACTCGTTTTTTTCGACAACGTAACGGAAGGCTACTTCATCTATTGTATTCGGTCGGAAGAAAATTTCAGTCATGGAAGTTTATGGATAATAAGTGCCAGCGTAAAAAAGGGTTTATGAATGTAAAATTTACATTTTTGGCTGTGGTTTTTTCCAGTACATGACTGAATCTAACCTAGCTATATTACCATGTTTTGTTACTTGGAACTTGATCAGGAGTGCTGAGTTGAAAGACTGCCCATTTTCACTGTGGGCTGAATCAAATATATACAAATATATAGGAATCCGGTTTGAATTTTGATAGCTTGCGTGGCGTAAGCCATACAAAACGAACTATACCTTGATTCCTTCTTCCCTGTTCCCTATCCTCACAAATAACTTTTATGCCTAACGGCATAAGTATGGCTGAACCTGGGCATAACCTCTCATAGACTTCTCAAACCAGGAAATTTATACCCATAGTGGTGCGTTGTGGGAATTGGAGGCTGCAACTAAGATTCAGTCAGAGCTATTGAGGCGAGGTTGCTGGTTAAGGATGACGGAGAAACAGCATTTAGCCCAGGCGATGAAAAATTGCTGAACTTTTTTTCTGCAACTGAAACTACTACAATTACTATTGATGCTAGATAATGGGAAAGCTTTGACATTTACTAGCCCATCTAGCCCGACAGAATAAAACTAACACCTATGCGAACTCACTATTGCGGCGAACTCCGAAAAAAAGATATTGGAGAAACTGTTACCTTTTACGGATGGGTAGACCGTCGCCGCGATCATGGGGGCGTGATATTCTTAGATTTGCGCGATCGCTCTGGCATTGTTCAAATTGTTAGTGATCCGCAACGCACCCCCGATTCCTATGAACAGGCAAATAACCTGCGGAATGAATACGTTGTCGAAATCACCGGTAGAGTCACGCACCGTCCAGACGAATCTTTGAATCCGCGCCTCCCCACGGGCGAAGTAGAAATCTACGCCGATAAAATTACACTACTCAACGGCGTTAGTAAACAGTTACCATTCCAAGTTTCCACGGCTGACACTGAAAATGTGCGGGAAGACTTGCGGCTGAAGTATCGTTATTTGGATTTGCGACGAGAACGCATGGCACAAAATATGCAATTGCGCCATCAAGTCGTTAAAGCCATGCGTCGTTACTTAGAAGATTTGCAAGGTTTTATTGAAATCGAAACCCCAATTCTCACCCGTTCTACCCCAGAAGGTGCTAGAGATTACATCTTACCCAGTCGGGCAAATCCTGGCGAGTGGTTTGCTTTGCCGCAATCACCCCAGCTATTCAAACAAATACTGATGGTATCGGGGATGGATAGATATTATCAGATTGCCCGTTGCTTCCGTGATGAAGATTTACGCGCTGACAGACAACCAGAATTTACTCAATTGGACATGGAAATGAGTTTCATGTCCCAAGAAGAAATTATTGATCTGAATGAAAAGTTAGTGGCTCATATCTTCAAAACAGTTAAAGGCATTGAGTTAAACTTACCATTCCCCCGGCTGACCTACGCCGATGCCATGTCACGCTATGGTACTGATAAACCAGATACTCGTTATGGTTTGGAATTAGTCAATGTTGCCGATGTTTTGCAAGATTCTGGGTTTAAAGTTTTTCGGGATGCGATCGCTCATGGTGGTATTGTAAAAATTCTGCCAATTCCCCACGGTAACGATGCCATTTCTAACGTCCGCATTAAACCAGGTGGTGACTTATTTAAAGAAGCCAGCGAAGCCGGTGCAAAAGGTTTAGCTTTCATCCGCGTTCGGGAAAATGGTGAAATTGACACCATTGGCGCGATTAAAGACAACCTCAGCGCAGAGCAAAAACAGGAAATTCTGCAACGTACAGGCGCAAAACCCGGACATTTGTTATTATTCGGGGCTGGTGACACAACTACAGTTAATAAAACTTTAGACAGATTGCGGCAAGTTGTAGCTAGAGAATTTAAGTTAATTAACCCCGAAAAAATCAACTTACTCTGGATTACAGATTTCCCCATGTTTGAGTGGAATGCTGACGAAAAACGCCTAGAAGCACTGCATCACCCCTTTACTGCACCCCATCCCGAAGATGTGAGTGATTTAAAAACTGCCCGCGCTCAAGCTTACGATTTGGTGTTAAACGGTTTAGAAATCGGTGGGGGTAGTCTGCGGATTTATCAAAGCGATATTCAACAGCAGGTGTTTGAAGCCATTGGTTTATCGCCAGAAGAAGCACAAAATAAATTTGGCTTTCTCTTGGAGGCCTTTGAATATGGTACACCGCCCCATGGTGGCATAGCCTATGGTTTAGACCGTTTGGTAATGTTGCTGGCTGGGGAAGAATCTATTCGGGACGTAATTGCCTTTCCCAAAACACAGCAAGCCCGTTGTTTGCTTACAGATGCGCCTTCAGGGGTAGATACCAAGCAATTGAAAGACTTACACGTTGCTTCAACTTACAAACCCAAATCTTAACTTAAGATAAATCATCATGATTTGTAGTTGCGCTTTAGCGCTAAAGCGTAACTACGAGCCAATAGGTGAAATCTTTAATTCACCGAGCCGCTTGGCTAACTGCCGGGCGAACAATATAGTTATAAGCTTCTACATTACTAGGCAGGGGTTCAATTCTATCTTGAGCAACCAAAGTTTGGTGGATAAAAGCGGTCGCAGTTGCCCGTCTGAGAGGTTCATTAGGTTCTAACACTCTAGGATTTGGATAATTGACCACCAGATTTTTTTGTGTTGCTATCCCTACGTCATTAATAGCATACTGAGGAATTTGCTGGGCATCAACATAAAAATCTTTTGCCAGTGCAGCTACAGGGGTAGTTGGCTGGGGTAATGCTGCTACTAAAGGCTGCATTAAAGAAGTCATCGCCAGTGGCAAATATACAGGCCTTCTCACAACTCGACGAGCTTCTGGTGCTAAATTTAAACCTCTAGTTAAGGTAACTAACGCATCTACTCTAGAAACTGGCTGATTTGGGCCAAAAAAACCACCAGGATAACCACTCATAAATCCTTGTTGATAAGCTGACTCAATTGCCAAAGATGCCCAATATCCTTCAGGAACATCTTGAAAAGCACTGGCATCTTCTATTTGCCGTACTGGTTCTTGCTCAAAAGCCTGCCGAATCATCGCGGCGAATTCATCACGTTGTACAGCCTGTTCGGGTCGAAATGTGCCATCTGGATATCCCACAATAATATTTCTTTCGGCTAAACGCTCAATAAATGGTTTTGCCCAATAATCAGAGGGGACATCAGGAAAAGTATTCTGTGCTGAAGCTGAGGTAGTTAAACTTGCTGCCATGCCTAGAGTTAGCAAAGATACACTTAATGCAGATAAATGAGATAAGCTAGACATCCAAATATACCTCCATTAATTTAAATAAATAAATTACTTTTAAATTTATATGTATATGATATTTTTTTATTTATAAATAGTTATCTACCTGTTGATTTAAACAATTGTATCTAAAGTTAGAAGTCAGATGTGCTAAATACTAATTAATCTATAGCAATCAAATTATAAATACCTCAGAGTGCTTGAATAATTAGAGGATTTGAGATTTATTTTATAGACCACCTAATTATTAACTCTACTACAAGTAGTAAATAGACGATTAATTAAATTCGACCATAGAAAGAAGTAGAAATTGGAAATATTTTTTAGGATTGTAGGTGTAGATTTGGGTAAAAAATAATATGGTTCTTTATAAACTTGAAGATTTTGCTGCTGACTATAAAATTACTGATGCTGATAGTCCTGAAATCAGAGACTTTGATGTTTACTCAGACATCAATAACGAAAAAGTTGGCACAGTCAACAATATTTTAGTGGATGAAACAGGACGTTTTCGTTACCTAGTTGTTGATACAGGCTTTTGGATTTTCGGGAAGCAAGTATTGCTACCAATTGGGCGTTCCCGTATTAGCTATGCAGATAGACGCGTCTACGCTACAGGACTTACCCAAGAGCAAGTAGAAAGCTTACCTGATTTTAACGACCTGGAACGGGTTGATTATGATTATGAAGAGCAGGTACGTGGAGTTTATCGGACTCCGTTTGCAGAAACACCTTTAGAAACTGCAACACCTGTAGAAGCTACAACACCTGTAGATATTCCATCGGCTTATTCTGAGGGTAGAGCCAGATCTGCTACACCTGCATCCAGCACTACTTATGACCGTGATACTTATACTTACGACCGGGAACCGGATCTTTACAGTACCAGTGAGCGCAATCATCAAAACTTGAAACTTTACGAAGAACGGTTAATTGCGAATAAATCCCGCATTAAAACCGGAGAGGTAGCAGTTGGTAAGCACGTTGAAACTGAGAGAGCAAATGTTTCTGTCCCAGTGGAAAAAGAGCGTGTAGTTATTGAACGCACTACGCCAACAGATGCTGGACGAGCAGCCGCTCCTGGCGAAGTTAACTTCCGTGAAGGTGAAGTTGCACGTATGGATGTTTATGAAGAGAATGCTGACATTCGTAAGGAAGCTGTTGTACGTGAAGAAGTAAAAGTTAAGAAGGTTGTAGAAGAGGATACTGTTGAGGCTCAAGAAAACCTGCGTCGGGAAGAGTTAGACGTTAATAAGGATAATGAGCGCTCACCCAAAAGAAGGAGTTGAGCAATTTTAGAGATGATTTTGGGTTGTCAATTATATTGGCAACCCCTTAAAATCAAAAACCCCCACAACTGGGTTTTACACAACAAAACTATGAACTCCAAACTTTTGATTTAGCGGATATATTTAATTTCTGCTTCAAGTTGATGAATCAGTTGCTCGTCACTCTTAGCTTTGGCTACTTGCAAGCGATGTTCTAGACTTTTTTGAATATTCACTCTATGAGTTTCTTGTGCTTGACTGATAGCTTGTAGTTTATTCTGAGTCATCATAGTACTCCTTTTTAATTTTTATTATGTCTGCTATTCTTAACATATCATATTTTTCGTATCTGTCGATACAGAAAATTGTGTCTTAATATAATTTTATTATTAAGCCATGCCTGAAAAACAAATAAATCAATCATCACTCGTGGCATTACTGAGTGATTTTGGCGATCGCGATGTTTATGTTAGTGTGATGAAAGGTGTTGTTGCTCAAATCAATCCCCAGATCAGGGTGGTAGACTTGACACACCAGATTTCGCCGCAAAATGTCGCCGCAGCTAGGTTTTGTCTGCTGAATGCTTATTCCTATTTCCCCGTGGGTACAGTATATGTGGCAGTGGTAGATCCGGGAGTGGGGAGTAGGCGCAGAGCGATCGCGGTAGAATTTGCTCAAGGGTTTCTAGTAGGGCCAGATAATGGTCTATTTAGCGGGGTACTCAGTCAAAGTCCAGCCATTAACACCGTTGAACTCACAAACCCTAATTATTGGCGCACACCTGAACCGAGCAAAACGTTTCACGGTAGAGATATCTTTGCCCCTGTAGGCGCTCATCTTGCTAGTGGTATCCCTTTAAAACAGCTAGGACAAGAAATAGATTCCGCAACTTTGGTACAGTTAGATATAGGCGAATGTCACCAAACTCATGCCGGCGTGACAGGCTGTGTTCAATATATTGATTATTTTGGCAACTTAGTCAGCAATATTCCTGGAAAATACGTGCAAGGTAAAAATTGGTGCGTGCAAGTCGCTGGGGTGACTATACCGGGATGCGAAACTTATAGTGATGTTAAAATGGGAGAAGTAGCCGCTTTAGTTGGTAGTCATGGCTGGGTAGAAGTTGCCATTAATAGCGGTAATGCCTCCTCAAAGTTGCAGATTAATTGGCAAGATGTGTTACAAGTCTTATTTTTATAGTCAAACCACACCGCATAAAATTAATCAAATTTCATTTTCAGCTTAAATACTATTGACAAAATTAACTAAACATGAATACACAAACAGGATCTGCACCAGAAGTTTATCAAGGTCAGTTTGGGGAATTTACAGTTGATAATAGCGATCGCACTGGCGTGATTACCTACCGGGCTGGGTTAATGGTAGCAGCACTCAGCTTTGCTATAGGTAGCGTTTTGGTTTTGTTCAACAATAATCCTACTACTATAGCCGCACTCACCCCTTTATATGCCTGTTTTAGTCTGGGTCTAGGTGTCAGCTTATTAACCATTCACATCTACATGGCATTTCTGCACCGACTATTACAAGTTTTTTGGGCTATCGGCAGTATATCAGCAATAGTACTGGCATTGTCTAGTAGTGAACCTTTAGCGATCGCAGTTTACAACCAACCCCTAACTTTATTTGGCATAGGTTTTACCTTCGTAGCATTAACAGGTATTTTCTTCAAAGAAGCCTTTTGCTTTAATCGCCCAGAAACTAAGTTGTTAACTCTGACCGTACCTTTACTTCTGCTGGGACATTTAATAGGGATTTTACCAACTCACTGGGAGCAGGTTTTATTAGGTGTTTGGACAATTTTCTTTCTAGTGTTTGCCTTGAGGAAAATATTTCAAGCCATTCCCCCAGATATTGGCGATAAATCTGTATTTACTTACTTGAAAACTCAAAGTTTAGCGAAGGTTTAACTCTTGACGCTTTCCTCTGATTTTTATGGAATAACGAACCACAGAGGACACAGAGGACACAGAGTCATGAGAGTTTCAGAGATTTTTTGTCTCATATTCTCCCCTCCTCGCTTGCGGGGAGGGGCTGGGGGTGGGGTTCTAGATTGTGGTAACAGTAACTAATTAACCGGATTTGATTCCAGAAAACAAAAACCCGCTATAAAATTAATCTAGCGGGAAATAATTGATATTTTCAATTCAACATCAGCAACTTAAGCAAACCATTCTAAAACAGCTTCATCTTTAGTGTTGGTATTTCGAGATGGAGTCTCACGATTAAATTTCATGTGAATGGATCTTGTTTGTTCACCATCAGCCGCAACACCCACAATTGGATAGTCAATTAAACCATCTTGGAAGGACATCTGGAAGCGGAATGTCCCATCGGGATTCAGCTTGATTTGACGACCACCAATAGTCACAGTTGCATCAGGTTCAGTTGCACCGTAGACAATCAACTCCGCATCAGCAACTAACCAGAATTTGCGGGGACTCATTGGTACGCCAGCCGAGAAGCCAGCACCAGACATCCCAACACCAGACATGGTTAAACCAGAAGCAGTGGGAACCGCCCACATCCCAACACCAGAGGGGAAAACATAGGAACTAATCGCCTCTTCAGGACGTGCAGAACCTGGTACTTGGTGCATAGAACCGAAGATAGAACCAGCTACTCGTTGTGCTTCAGCAGATTCAGCCAAGCCAAAGATTTCTTCGTATATGGGGTTACTGGTAACATTTACTCCTGCTGACGCTGCGGCTGCTGCTTTCTTCGCCGGGGGGACTAATTCGTAAACAGTTTTACCACGGAGGTCTTCTTCAAAGTTGACAGTCACGAAGGCATCCTCAATCCAGTCCGATGGATAAACAGGAGGAATGTGTACTCTCGCAGAACGCGCCAATACTAACCAACGACCATCAGCAGTCCGGTAGCCAATATCTATGACATAATCGCGATCGCTCACTGGAATAGGAATATACCATTCTCTGGCCAGTTCATCAGCAGGATATTCCTGAATGCTGTGAGGGCTTTGGTGATCAATATCGATGTCGGTAACATCGTAGATCCGCAGTGCTAATTGCTGCCCGCCTTGTTGACGTAGTTCTGCTTTGTGTTCGTTAGGAATATCCCAATAGGTATAAGCCCATTGAGGATCGCGAGGTAAAAGTACAATTCGGCTTTCACCATAACCTTGTGGTAGGTCTGCAAGTCCTTCATCAACATCAGCCAGAGAACCACCAGTCCTGTCTTCTTGACCTAATTCAAATTTTGCTGCTTCCACGGTTTCCTGTGCCTCCAGTGAACGAGTTGGACTAAGCGATACTTTAATGCGCTGGACTTCTTGAATCGCTGCCAGCAGTTGAGATTTACGCATTCGGCTATAGCGAGAGATGCTATATTCACTGGCAACTTTTCGTAATTGCCTTAATGTCATCTCTTCTAGTGGTGGGCGTTCTTTGGCCATAATTTTGGACTCCAGTAGTTTGCAAGGTAAATGATTTCCCTGGGTTACAGAATCTTTTATAAAAGTAAAATTTCATCTACCCCAGATGAATTTCTGATTCTTGACTTCTGGTTTTGCCCAGCGTTTAAATTTTTAGTTTGTTCTTAAATTGAGAATCACTACTTTTCCTTTCCGCGATTGTGCCATGATCAGCATTTCTTTGGGATCGGAGAAGTTCGTTTGTTAAGTAAATATTAACCAGTAAACCTTGCTAGGGATCAAGGGGGTTACAGGCACTTTTTTAACTCTTATACGAATTTATCAGCTTTTCGGGGATCGCATTGTCATGAAACCATAACAAAACGAGGCAATTCGCCTGGAGAGGATCAGCCAAATATCATGGAACCATAACATTTCAGCGATGGATCAGCCGAAAACCTTAATCTACAAAGGAATACGCACAATTAACAAAAGTGTAGAGAGGAACAAACCCTAGATAAACATTAGAGACTTCCAAATAAAAAAATATCCCGTCGTTTTGAGAACAGGGGGAGGAAAGGTCATTTTAGTTGCAGAAATTTGGATTAACTTTTTTGTGGAGTTCTCTTACGGCGATTTCAATATTCATAGCCCCAGACTCATCTACAGAATCAGGGGTATATAAGCATGAACTAAAGTTTTTAACATCAAAAAAATGAAAAATCCAACTCAGGGCTATTGGTAATCATCCCCAAATTACAGAATTGATTTGAGTTTTTTGTCCTCTAAAAATTCATGCCAATTTCATTAATAACTGACATATTTTGGATGCGCCAAACGTCAGCTTGTCGAATTAAAGAATATCGCACACGCAAAGTTTCATCAGAAAAATTTCTAATCCGACCCTGGTCATAGAATTCTGTTACTTCCCTGACTGTAGCCACAACTACAGCTTGATCAGATTTTTGATCAAGATATTCTACCTTCACTGTGTGCTTATATTGACGATAGCGGTTTTGTAACCTCTCTTGTTGAGCCAGTAGCCGCCATTGAGCAAGAGTTTTATCGGTTAAAATCTCTTGTAAGTTATCCACATTATATTTCGGGCCTAAAGCCTCAGCTTTAGCAGATAGCCAAGTCTGAATCACTTCTTGCGCCGTTGTATTCGTCAGATTGTCTTCTAGAAGTTGCAATTTACTGTTCTCATCTGGAATCTCTATTGGTGGTTGATTAAGTTCCACAAATAACTGTTCACCTTGCAAAACTGGTCTAGGAGAGAACAAATTTTTCATCCATCCAAATGTTGTCGAAACTAGAAGCCAAAAAACTAATATCCCTGCCAGAGAAGCAAATACAGTCCAAACAAGTCGTGTTTTTCCTTCTAAGGTAGTCGCAAAAGCTTGTTGTTGGGGATAACCTCCATTCGCAGCTTGACGAGGCTTTCGTCTCCGGCGTTTTTTGACTTGACGAGGAGGAGTGGATTTAGCTGCACCATTGAGATGATTCTGAGTGGTTCTGGTTGTGCGTTCAGGATGAGTAAATTGTGTTACATCAGGTTGTGAGTGGGCATCTTGTGAAGTTCGATCTGGTGGTGTATTCCCAATAGTTGGCGAAAAGCGGACATTTTCATGTCTTCTCTGATTTGGCGTTGCTGATACATCCGGTGCAGGTGTTCTGCCTTGAGCAAATTCTGGAGAAACAGCAGGGGAATGATAATTATGCAGGGGAGGTTGGGAAAAAGACTGCCGGTTGATTACAGCCCATTCTTGAGTGGTTTCTGCATCAGTAGGTAAGGCTTCTAAATAAGCTTGTACCTGTTGGTTAGCAAAATAATCTTTGAGGGAGGCTTGCTGTTGAGCTAAATCTCGAAAGTGTAAAAATACTTCATCTTGTAACCACTGTTCTGCATACAAGCATAATCCCGGTAGCAAGTCGGGAGAGTCTAGGGATTTTTCCCGAATTAAAGCCAAAGCTTCGTATTCTTGACTCAGTTCTAAAACGCGGGTGGCTTCTTCGGTCTGACCTAGTAGCAGCGCACACAGTGATTGTTCTAAATGTACATCTTGACGTTTTCCCAAACGCATCAGCATTTGCTTGGCTTGACGAATTAATGCTGGTTGACGTTGAGTGAATCCCCTGGCTAATAGGGCATAAACTGCCAAGTAATTAGCAACAGCAGAGGGACGCTTGCTTTCTGCTTCAAAAAGTTTATGCTGTTCTGCAACTGTTAAATAGTTACGTAATTGCTGGATAAACCGCAAAAAGTCATCTATGTTTAGACCAGATTGATCATTGCCAGTACCATCGATGCCACCGCGATCGCTCAAGATATCATGTAAAAATGCCAGCCCTTGTCGTCTTTGGGCAACCTTTTCTTCTGGTAATGCCAGCAATTCCAAAATTCGATAGGGACGCAATTTATACAAGTCAGCTTGCATTTCCGCCTGTACACTAGCAAATAGCCCTTCCCGTGCTAGCAGTTCCTGACCAGTTTCTAAAGAAATAGCAGCATTTTCATAGTGACCTTGCTGCCAATGTTCCCGACCCAGTTCTAGACAAGCCAAAGCCACGGTTAGAACAATATCTGGGTAATCAGAATTTTCCAGAAATTCTTCACTGGCCAAATTATTAGCCATTCTGGCAGATGTTATTCCGCTTTGAGTTGTAAGATATTCGTGGCCTAGCTTTAATACCAGTTCATATTCGCCCAATTCTTGCAGAATTAATAAAGCACCAACTAATTCCTGTTGGGAAACGTCGATACTCAGACTCTGGATGTCAGGATCAGTGTTATTGCTTTGGGTGTGGTTTCCCACTGCAACCGTAGTATTACCATTGCCGTCGGGGCCATAGGCATGGGCAAGATAAAGCTGGTCATAACTGCTACGTTCTTTTGGATTGGATAAAACCACGTAAGCTTCTTCAATGAGTTGTTTGCGGGAAGAAATTGCTGCTTGAGAATACTCTCGTCGTGGCAACTGCACAATGCGATCGCTGTACGACTGCCGCAACTGTTCATCACTTGCCGCTAACGGTAATCCCAAAATTCGGTAGTAATCTAGCGGAATTCGCACAGTCTACTTCCCCTGCACCGTGATCAACATAATTCACCTAGAGCATTCCAGCCATGTAAAACCGTGCCATAATAGTACGGTTAATAATACCGTGGCGGACTTACACTATAAGTATATATTGAGACAATTGTTTTTGTTACTTCCTAAAATTTGAATTATATTTTAGTGGTAATATTTTGCATTGCCTAGAAAGCGCCAATACTTTGTTTGAATTTTGAGTATTTTTGCCTGTAAGCACTTATAGTTACTGATCGTTCACGGATTTATCCAGCTAGGCGGTTAAAAGAATTAACTTGAACTGGATATGTTAATTAAAGATGCGTAACTATACCATAAATAACTTTAAATTAAAAGTATCTAGCTATAGAAAAAAATTCCTGATTCATTTTTGCCAAATTGTTCATGGATAGGCAGAAACCGAGCTATCCTGATTGATAGCCTATGAACAGGAGTAGGGAGTGAGAAAACTCAGGGGTGTATCTGTTGCCATTCGGGTAAGATCCTCGCAGAGTGTGGTTAGAACAATCAAAAATTCACTCATTGTTTCGCCTCCATTGCCTATAAACCTTTTTGGTGCATAAATTTTGGTAGTTGACTCCAGCACATCCTAGCGAATGAAAAGCAGATATTGCCTGACAGCAACTTATTTGAGATGGTAAATTTCAGTTTTACTATAGGAATACTAAAAAATAATGGTTCAAGAACGCACGTTACCTACATTTAATACTGCCAATAGCAACATCACCAAAGCAGAAGGATTGCGGTTGTATGAAGACATGGTACTAGGTCGCTCATTTGAAGACAAATGTGCTGAGATGTACTATAGAGGCAAAATGTTTGGTTTTGTTCACCTCTACAACGGTCAAGAAGCCGTTTCCACAGGTGTTATCCAAGCCATGCGACCAGGTGAAGATTTTGTTTCTAGCACCTACCGCGACCACGTTCATGCTCTCAGCGCCGGTGTACCAGCCAGAGAAGTGATGGCAGAGTTATTTGGCAAAGCCACAGGATGCAGCAAAGGACGTGGTGGCTCTATGCATATGTTTTCTGCCGAGCATGGCTTACTAGGTGGTTATGCTTTTGTGGCTGAAGGCATTCCCGTGGCAGCTGGAGCAGCTTTTCAAAGCAAATACCGCCGGGAAGTTTTGGGAGATCAAAACGCCGACCAAGTAACAGCTTGCTTTTTTGGCGATGGTGCAGCTAATAATGGTCAGTTTTTCGAGACTTTAAATATGGCAGCCCTGTGGAAACTACCAATTATTTTTGTGGTCGAAAATAATAAATGGGCTATTGGGATGTCTCATGAAAGAGCCACTTCCCAGCCAGAGATTTACAAAAAAGCCAGTGTATTTAACATGGTTGGCGTAGAAGTAGACGGTATGGACGTGCTAGCAGTGCGCTCCGTTGCTCAAGAAGCAGTCGCCCGCGCCCGTGCTGGTGAAGGGCCAACCTTAATTGAAGCCCTGACCTACCGCTTCCGGGGACACTCCCTCGCAGACCCAGATGAAATGCGAAGCAAAGCCGAGAAAGAATTCTGGTTTTCCCGTGACCCGATTAAGAAGTTGGCAACTTATCTGGTGGAGCAAAATTTAGCAGATGAGGCTGAACTCAAAGCTATTGACCGAAAAATTCAAGCAGTCATCGAAGAAGCTGTGAAGTTTGCCGAAAGTAGCCCCGAACCTGACCCCAGCGAGTTGTATCGCTTTGTGTTTGCAGAAGACGAGTAAATAGTTTTAAGTGCGAGTAGTCCGTCAAAGAATGTAGGGATAATTTATGAATTGTCCCTACCAGGGTTCACCAAAGACGCATATTTGATTTTTCGTGTATACCTAAATTCACCATCATTAAGGACTGAAACTTGTGTTTACCATCACCGTTCAAGAACAACAATACAAAACTTATATCCTCAGCGATGAAAGTGCTGGCTCTCAGATAGAAGTAGTACCAGAAAGAGGCGGTATTATTACCCGTTGGCGTATCCAGGGAAAAGAAATTTTCTACTTGGATACTGAACGCTTTACTCATCCAGATTTGAGCGTCAGAGGCGGAAATCCAATTCTGTTTCCTATCTGTGGCAATTTACCAGATAATACTTACACCCATAACGGGCAAAAATACACTCTTAAACAACACGGCTTTGGGCGTGAGTTACCTTGGGAAGTGACTGAGCAAAAAACTGAAGATAAAGCTAGTCTGACCCTCGTACTCAATAGCAACGAGCAAACCAAGGCAGTTTATCCTTTTGACTTTCAAGTAATTTTTACTTATGAATTGCAAGGAAATAATCTCGCAATTCGACAGGAATATAAAAATCTGTCATCCACACCAATGCCCTTTTCGGCTGGTTTCCATCCTTACTTTCTGACTGGTGGTGATAAAAATCAGCTAGAGTTTCAAATCCCCTCACAGCAGTATCAAGACCAAAATACTAAGCAAATTCACTCATTTGATGGTAATTTTGATTTCAACCGCGATGAAATTGATGTTGCTTTTAAGGATTTGACTAGCCAATCAGCCACAGTGATAGATCCTAGTCGTTCCCTGAAGCTGACTTTAGATTACGACAATATCTATTCTCATCTAGTGTTTTGGACAGTCAAAGGCAAAGATTTCTACTGCCTAGAACCTTGGACAGCCCCTCGTAATGCCCTCAATACTGGCGCAAACCTGACGGTATTAGCTCCAAAGGCTGGCTGCAAGGCATCTGTACAGTTAACAGCGAATCTTTTATAAAAGATTTGCAAATCTCAGATTATCGTGTTATGATGGCAAAGTTGCAAAACAAAGCAAAAGGGTCGCTAACTCAATGGTAGAGTACTCGGCTTTTAACCGATTTGTTCCGAGTTCGAGTCTCGGGCGACCCATAAAAAATTAACACAAGACTCGCCTAAACCTTTGATATCAAGGTAGAGACGATTTTTGTATTTAGGGTTTGTTGAATAAATATAAAACCCAGATAAATCGAAGGTTTGGGGCTGATAAACCCAAAAGTAGGTGCAAGGCTTCGCCTTGAGCGTCAGCCGAACGGTTTTTGAAGGGTGTAAGTAAGAGGGCGTAAATAAAGTTAACTGGTGGGGTTCTTCATTTGTCCTTAGTCATTGGTCATTGGTAAGAATTTTTGCGCTGTTTACTTTTCGTAATATAGTTTGGTTTTTTCCTACCTACCATCAAACGTGTGAACTTTGGGTTGAATAAATCAGAAAATTTGGGGATGACAGGTAACTGTTCCCTGTTCCCTCTCAACTTGCCATAAATTGATCGCAGCAAATTATTTTTTACAGTTTGCACCTTGGGGAGTAGCATCAGGATAGAAGGTAACTATAGTCTTTTGTCTCCTCACAAAAACTTTAGGGAAAGTTTTTCCAGTATCCTGATCTCGCACATTAAAAATACACGCTCCTTCAGAATTTCCTTGCAGTTTAAAAATTCGGGTCGCATCTACAAGCAATTCTTGAGCATTACTCAGATAACTATAGCCTTTCATCACATCTGTAAATGTGCGGTTTCCTTGTTTGATCATAACACCCATTGTATAAATTATACCAGGAACAACCTCCTCACGCCTCTGGTTATTCGGTAAACGTCCGCCAATTCCTTCATTTTGTAACTGTAAATATCGACCATAAAAATGCAAGCCGCCAATTTTATTAGCACTCTTGATTTCGCCACAAAAAATGTGTTCAAAGCCCCGATTTTTAACCCAAATATCAGTTAAATCTTCGATAAATTCGGTTTTATTTCTGCGTCCTGGACGGAATTCGCCGCCGCTAACTGTTTGAAGTTTCTGTAAAACATCTGGGTAAGAGGACAATAACTGTTGAAATTTATTGCGGGTGACTCTTGTTCCCATAGGGCCACAGATATTGAGAACAGCTTTGTCAAAGGAATTTAAAGGGGGTGGGGGTGGTGTAATGTCTAATTTGCGACCCCTGGGAAAACCTATAGGAACCGGGTTATTGATATTATCGAAAAATGGTAGAAGTTTAGTTGTGGGCTGAGACTGTGCTTGTGCGGTATTTTGCATCCCCAGGAAGCAAACTAGGAATAATAAAGTGAATCGACTTATCAGCCTGTGATGTTGCTGCTTTGCCGGGTTAAGATGCATTTTTGGCATATTTTGTGATGGGTAAGCTGACTTAGAAGGGAATACTCAAATTATGAGTTAAGTCTTTTATATACCAATATTGATGAAAATTGTAGAAGAAACGCGCACCCGATTACGGGTTCAGCACCGACCGTTTCGTGTTTGGTTTTTTGGAGGATCATTTTTTATTGGCTGTTTAGGTTTTCTGATTTACTTTTTGTTTTTTGAATTTGTAACCGTTCGTCTCACTTGTCAACGCCCTTTACCCAACCAAATTAATTGTGACTTGAGGCAGTCTAGTTTGTTGGGAAGGAAACAGAGGTTAAGAATTTTTGATATTCAGAGTGCATACGTGAAAGCTATAAGTAGTAGCAGGAGTAAAAGTTATCGCGTCGTCATTGTGACTCCTGTGGGAGAACGGGAACTGATATCTAGTCAGAACTATGGAAGGAATCAGCAAGATGTTCGGCAAATTAACACCTTTATTAATTCTGGACAAATGTCTTTATTTTTAGGACAAAATCAACATCAACTACTGTTTGTCAAAAATGTAACTATGTTAATTGGCATAGCTATTGGTGCTGTTGCATTAACAACACCTATGACTAATTGTATTTTTTACAAAAGTCTGAATCAGGTATTTATAGAGCGAAAAAGTTTACGTATTCAGCAAACTATTGAGGAACCACTAGAAAATATTCTCCGTGTGGATATTCGAGATAAGCAATTTAAAAATGGTAAACTTTATCGGGCTGTGATTGTCTTGAAATCTTTCGATGAGATTCCCATTAATCCAGAATATACTGATGAAAAAAGCGTTCGCTATGCTGTGTTTAGGATAAATTCTTTTCTGGGTTATTTGTAATCGGGGCGGGTTCACTAAATATCCCGGTTAATGAGCATGATATCTACGAACCCGCCCCTACAGGAGTTTTTATTTGAGGGCTTAAGCCCTCACTACAAACGTTAATTAAACTTTTTTTAACCAGCTAAACATGGCGCGTAAGTCTTTGCCGACTTCTTCAATGGGATGTTCGGCTTCTTGGCGGCGCATGGCGGTAAATCCTGGTTTACCAGATTGATTTTCTAAGACGAATTCCCGTGCAAATTGCCCAGATTGAATTTCGCTGAGAATTTTCTTCATTTCAGCTTTGGTGTTAGCGTTGACAACGCGGGGTCCACGAGTATAATCACCATACTCAGCAGTGTTAGAGATACTGTCGCGCATTTCGGCTAGTCCACCTTCTACAACCAAGTCAACAATCAATTTGACTTCGTGGAGACATTCAAAGTAAGCCAATTCTGGTTGATAACCTGCTTCGACTAAGGTTTCAAAACCTGCTTTAATTAAGGCGCTTAAACCACCACACAATACTGCTTGTTCACCAAACAAATCGGTTTCGGTTTCTTCGCGGAATGTGGTTTCGAGAATTCCGGCACGTGTACCACCGATACCTCTAGCGTAAGCCATGGCGCGATCGCGTGCTTGACCACTAGCATTTTGATAAACTGCAAACAGCGCTGGGACACCTTGTCCTTGTTCATAAGTCCGGCGCACCAAATGTCCGGGGCCTTTGGGTGCTACCATTACCACGTCTACGTTAGCAGGTGGTACGACTTGCCCAAAGTGAATATTAAAACCGTGGGCGAAGGCGACAACGTTTCCTTCTTGCAGATTTGGTTCAATTTCTTGTTTGTAAACTGTCTTTTGGACTTCATCAGGTAACAAAATCATGATGAAATCAGCAGCTTTAGCAGCATCGGCCACAGGTTGTACAGTTAAACCAGCTGCTTCGGCTTTTGCTGCTGACTTACTACCCGGATATAGTCCCACAATCACATTCAAACCACTATCTTTAAGATTAAGGGCGTGGGCATGACCTTGGGAACCATAGCCAATAATGGCAATCGTTTTTCCAGCCAAAAGGTCTAAATTGGCATCTTCGTCATAATACATCCGGGCCATAATATGCATCTCCTGTCAGCAGCATGGTCATTAATTAGCAGCTTTCGATTGTACCTTAAATCAGTGGACAGTGAACAGTGAACAGTGATCACGCCGATTTGTCTCTGAACTGATAACTGATTAAGAAGTGGCTTGATCGATTTTTTGCACTTCTGCATCTGATAATTTCACATTGACAGCAAGTGCTGTATCTTCAATGCTGGAAACTTGACTAGCGCCAGGAATGGGCAGAATACAGGGGGATTTGGAACGCAACCATGCTAAGACGATACAGTATAATGATAGGTTTTTTTCTTGGGCTAATTTGGCGATCGCCTGAATATCTGGTAAATTTGCATGGCGACGCATTCCCCCAAAGGGACTCCAAGGTAAAAAGGTGATTTTTTCCTGTTCACAATATTGCAATACGCCATCGGTTTCTGGCTGTCTGTGCCAAGGACTATATTGATTCTGCACAGAGACAATATCCACGACATCCCGTGCTTGTTTAATTTGTTCTACAGAAAAGTTAGAAACTCCCACAAATCGAATCAAACCAGCTTTTACAGCTTCTTTGGCTGGTGCTAGGGATGCTTCTATGGTGTAATTAGGATCTGGGGAATGGTATTGCCACAAATCAATAGGTTTATCGCCTCCTAAAATCTCAAAGCTTTCCCGAATTGTTTGGCGTAAATGGTCTGGGTTGCCGTTACGCCCCCAACTACCATCAGGACGCATTAAACCGCCTTTGGTGGCGACAATGACTTGGCTGATATCACCTTTGTAAGTTGTCAGGGCTTGGTGAATTAATCGCTCGTTGTGGTGCTTATCTGATTCATCTTTGCAGTAAGAATCAGCAGTATCAATAAATGTAATCCCCAATTCTAAGGCGCGATGAATAACTGCAATTGATTGGGATTCAGGCGGACGGTCATAAATTGACATGGGCATCCCACCCAAGCCGATTACACTCACGTATACACCTGTGTTTCCTAGTTGTGTGGTTTCCATGCTTTTCGTTTTAGTTTGCAATACCATTACCTAATTTAGTAACTGCTCTGGGGTTTTTGACAATTCATCTATGGGGTGGTTTATCGAATAGCAAGAAAGATCCCCGACTTCTTGAAGAAGTCGGGGATCTGAGCCTCTTTTGTTTTTGCAGAATTCGGTCGATGGCTATTGTGTTACATAAATCGCAACTAGGTCAAGTTTGAGTTGTTTCCCCAGCCATACTGAGGTTAGTTTCATCTATCTGGGGGTTGATTATGCAAGTCTCAACGAAATCGCCACAAAAATCTGTTGTGTTGGTGAGTGCTTTATTGGGTGGGGTGATATTTAGTAGTTGTGCTGCTTCTGTGCAGCCATCGTTAGATTCGGCTTTGTCTTCAAGCGATCGCCCGCAAAATATGGCCGCAGCACCCCCTACAATTAATGAAAGTACGCCCCAGGCGGAAGCTGCACCAGTAACAGTAACCCGTGCGCGTCCTCAACTGATTAAAAAGGCTGCAATGACTGTAATTGTTGACTCTGTTAGTGAGAGTATCGATGCTGTCTCCCAAATTATTAATCAACAACAAGGGGATTTAATCGGTTTAAGCGAACGTCAGCCGACAAGGGAAACTTCCCGGCATACTGCATCTATTACAATGCGAGTTCCTCAAAATAGATTAGAAACTACTATAGAAGAATTAGCTAAATTAGGCACTGTGAGTAATCGTGATATTACCGCAGAAGATGTGGGCGATCGCCTGGTGGATTTCCAAGCTAGATTAAATAACCTGCAAAGAACTGAAGCCAATTTGCAAAAAATTATGGATCGGGCGGGTTCCATTAAAGATGTGCTAAGTGTTGCTCAAGAATTGAATAACGTCCGACAATCGATAGAACAAATTGATGCTCAATTAAAAAGCTTAAAAAATCAAGTTGCATATTCCACCATTACCCTGAACTTAGAAGCAGCGATATCTAGCACCAGTCCCCAAATTACCTTAGCATCCCAAATTCAAGAAACCTGGAAGAACTCCACTCATTCATTAGGTAAATTGAGTGTGGGCTTGTTAAAATTGGGCATTTGGTCAATGGTTTACAGTCCTGTGTTGTTAATTTTAGCTGCTGGTATTTATGGTGTTACCCGTTGGCGACGAACCCAGACCCCAATTTTGGCAGATAGCCCAAAATCAACTAATTCTGATTAATTCACTCCCTGATTTCTAGAAACGAGATTTAGTCAGGGATTTACCAGACATCACATAATGAGTTTACAGTTTGTACTAATTAACACGAAACAATGAGGCTGATGAATGCCAAGATCAAAAGGAGGAAGCCAAGAGTATTGAAATTAATATGCCAGAAATACGCGAATCCATCGCTCAACACTACCACGAACGGACTAAATACGATCCTGAGACTCTTGCCTCTAAGTCTCAGGGGTTAGACTGGGCTAAACAGCCAGTGCCGTTTAAAGAGTACAAAATTGGGACAACTTTTGACCTTAAACCCTATATCCAAGACACATCAGAGACATTTGCAAATAACCCAGATGCACAATGGTGGCAGAGACTTTCCCGGTTATTGTTTCGCAGTTATGGACTGACAGCGAGAATGCCTTCAATGGGCAGTGCGGTATATTTACGGGCTGCGCCCAGTGCGGGGGGATTATATCCGGCGGAAGTGTATCTAGTATCCCGTGGTACGCCGTTATTACCACCTGGATTGTATAACTACCAATGTCGGACTCATTCCCTAATGCATTATTGGGAAAGTGATGTTTGGCCAGCTTTGCAAGAGGCTTGTTTTTGGCATCCAGCCATTGAAAGTACCCAATTGGCAATTATCATTACTGGGGTTTTTTATCGTTCAGCCTGGCGATATGAAGATAGAGCCTATCGGCGCATATTTTTAGATACGGGGCATCTGCTGGGCAATATAGAACTAGCTGGGGCGATGAATGACTATCGCCCACATTTGATTGGTGGTTTTGTAGATGAAGCCGTTAATGATTTACTTTATATAGATTCGCAACAAGAAGGAGCGATCGCTGTCTTACCTCTGGCAGACTTATTAGATGTGCAACAAAATTTGCCATTAGGATGTACAGCTTTGCCTTCTGCCAGTGAAACTAATTATCCACCGATTCCCGATGGTGAACTGCTGAAATATTTTCATCATCACACCCAAATTAAACCAAGTTTAACTAGCAAACGCAGTCTACCAACGGTGAAGCCAGAGAAAATCTTAGAGGATAAATACAATTTTCCTTTCTGTCTAAAAATTCCCACAGCTACCACACCAATTTCCTGGGGAACAAAACTGACAGATTTGGAAACCACCATGTACAAGCGGCGTTCTACCCGCGCCTACAGTGGTGAAAGTTTAACCTTCGATGAACTCAAAAGTTTACTGGATTTCACCTATCAACCCCAAAATTACATCGACCAAGGTTTAGATAATACTCCAGACTACTTTGACCTGAATTTAATTGAAACATTTATTGCTGTTAGTGGGGTGAAAGGTCTGGAGTCTGGCTGTTATTATTACGCACCTAAAGCCCAAGAATTAAGACAGATTCGCTTCAAAAATTTCCGCAGAGAGTTACACTTCCTCTGCTTGGGGCAAGATTTAGGGCGAGATGCGGCCGCCGTGCTGTTTCATACGGCTGATCTTAAAACTGCGATCGCACAATATGGCGATCGCGTTTACCGTTATTTACACATGGATGCGGGACATTTAGGACAACGGTTGAATTTAGCCGCAACTAACCTGAGTGTAGGTGTCAGTGGTATCGGTGGCTTCTTTGACGACCAAGTAAATGAGATTTTAGGCATTCCGGCTGATGAGGCTGTCATATATGTAACTACATTGGGAAGACCAAGGTAATCAGTGATCAGTTATCAGTTATCAGTTATAGCAACCGCCAAGGAAGTTAGGACATTGTTAATTGCTGAAAGTCTTGAATTAACTTGATTTCTACTCAGCACTTTGCTTTAACTGTTAACTGATTTAAAATCTCAGCTTGTAGAAGGAACAAGGCAATTTTCTAACTGAGACATTAAAGTGTCACGATCTAAATTTTGACCAATCAACACTAACTGAGTTTTTGGTGTACCTTTCCATTGGTCATCATCTAAGGTGAAACGTTTGCCGCACAGGTGGAAAATATGACGATTAGGACTTTCTTTAAACCAGAGAATTCCTTTAGCCCGGAAAATATTTGCAGGTAATTCATTATCTAAGAAATACTGGAATTTTCTGATGGCAAAAGGTTGGTCACTTTGGAAAGATATGGAAGTGAAACCATCATTTTCTAAATGGTGGGAATGATCATGATGGTGGTGTTCATGATCATGATCATCGTGTTCACATTTTGAGTGATCATGATCATGATGGTCGTGATCATGTTTATCTGCTTGATCAAAATATTTTTCAGATGCAAACAAACCCACACTGAGAATTAAAGGCAATGGAACTTGCGATCGCTCGGTGCGAATAATTCTAGCATCTTCTTTGACTGCATTGATTTTTCGTTCCAAATCATTCAAAGCTGCTTCATCAACCAAATCAGCTTTGTTGAGGATAATAATATCACCGTAGGCGATTTGACTATATGCAGCTTCAGAGTTAAATAAATCTAGGCTGTAGTTAGCTGCGTCTACTACAGTAATAATTGAATCCAGACGGGTTAAATCACGTAATTCTGTACCAAGAAAGGTTAAAGCTACTGGTAACGGGTCAGCTAAACCTGTAGTTTCTACTACCAAATAATCAAGATGATCTTGGCGTTCTAAAACTTGGTAAACTGCATCTACTAAATCATTATTAATGGTGCAGCAAATACAACCATTACTCAAAGCCACCATGTTTTCATCTGTGGAGACAATTAGCTCATTATCAATGCCAATTTCCCCAAATTCATTGACTAAAACAGCAGTTTTTAACCCTTGTTGATTACTGAGGATATGATTTAATAAAGTTGTCTTACCACTACCAAGAAAACCAGTGATGATTGTAACTGGCATTCCTTGTTTGGGTGCATCCATTGCTGTAGATTCGGAAGTAAATACTGATTGCATAGCGTTGTGATTAAATATCAAAAATTAATTCGTAATTCGTAATTCGTAATTCGTAATTCGTAATTGCGATGCTGTTAGGGGTTCATTTTTCGGGAGGGGATGGTTTATTTCTGCCGTGGCGTACTAGCATAGGGATGATGGGCTGTGATTGCAGCTGTTTTACCCTATTATTACGTATCTCCAGATTTGATAATTATTCTGTTATGACCCTAACTCTTTACAATACTCTCACCCGTCGTCAAGAAGCATTTGCCACAGTGGAACCAGGTAAGGTGAAGATGTACTACTGCGGTGTGACGGTGTATGATTACTGCCATTTGGGTCATGCCAGAGCTTGTATAGTGTGGGATGTAGTGCGTCGATACCTCCAGTTTATCGGTTATGAGGTGCGTTATATCCAAAATTTTACCGATATCGATGACAAAATTCTCAAGCGATCGCGTGAAGAACGTTCATCGATGGAAGCTGTGGCGGAACGTTATATCAACGCCTATTTTGAGGATATGGGACGATTGGGAATTAAACCGGCTGATGAATATCCCCGTGCGACTCACGCCATGAACGGGATTCAGCGCTTAATTCATGAGTTGGAAAATAAAGGTTTTGCTTACCCGGCTGACGGTGATGTTTACTATGCAGTCCGGCAGTTCAATGAATATGGTAAGCTTTCTGGGCGTAAATTGTCAGATATGCAAGCCGGAGCGAGCGATCGCGTCCAGATAGAAGATCCAGAATATCAGAAAAAGAAAGACCCCTTTGATTTTGCCCTGTGGAAAGCCGCAAAACCAGGAGAACCCGCTTGGGAATCATCTTGGGGGCCAGGTCGTCCGGGATGGCATATTGAATGCTCGGCAATGGTGCGCGATCGCCTGGGTGAGACAATAGATATTCATGCTGGTGGTGCTGACTTAATTTTTCCTCACCATGAAAACGAAATCGCCCAATCAGAAGCAGTCACAGGTAAACCCCTAGCAACTTACTGGCTACATAACGGCATGGTGAAAGTTGATGGTGAAAAAATGTCCAAATCCTTGGGCAACTTTACCACCATTCGTGACCTGCTAGACCGAGGCGTTGAGCCAATGGCAGTACGGTTATTTGTCCTAATGGCGCAATATCGTAAACCAATTGATTTTACCGACGATGCGATCGCAGCTGCAACGAATGGCTGGCACACCCTCAAAGAAGGTTTACTCTTTGGTTATGAATACGGCGAAAAACTGGGATGGGAATTGGGGAATGGAAAAAATGTAACTTCTGAAATTCACATTCAGCGTTTCCAAGAAGCGGTAAATGATGACTTTAATTTTCCCGGTGGGTTAGCAGTCTTATTTGAACTAGCCAAGGAACTGCGCCGCCAAGGAAATATTATTGTGCATCAAGGTAAAACCGAAACATCTCCAGAAGAGTTACAAAAACAGTGGCAAACCTTGGTGATGTTAGCAGAAGTTTTCGGTTTAGTCGCCCAACCAGAAACCGAAACTATAACAACCGCAGGTTTAAGTGATACCGAAATAGAGAACTTGATTGAACAACGACAAGCAGCCCGAAAATCCAAGAATTTTTCCGAAAGCGATCGCATTCGTGATCAACTACAA
The DNA here is from genome assembly GCF_034931045.1 of Nodularia sp. UHCC 0506. Taxonomy (NCBI): domain Bacteria; kingdom Bacillati; phylum Cyanobacteriota; class Cyanophyceae; order Nostocales; family Nodulariaceae; genus Nodularia; species Nodularia sp. UHCC 0506. The sequence continues at coordinate 11,864 of NZ_JAYGHH010000017.1, read as the reverse complement.
GCAGAAGGTATTACATTAATTGATAGCCGTGATGGTACTCGCTGGCATCGTTAGAAGAGGCAGGGGGGAAGAGGCAGGGGGCAGGGGGCAGGGGGGAAGAGGCAGGGGGCAGGGTGCAGGGTGCAGGGTGCAGGGGGAGAAGACAGTAACTTCCCAATGACTAATGACAAATGACCAATGACAAATGACAAATGACCAATGACAAATGAACAGCGTAAATCTATTTCCTTAGCTGACCTCTTGCTAATTGTCGCCGTTTTCTTGCTCGTAGTCTTACTGTGGCAATTACGGAGCTTGATCCTAACCTTAATGATAGCTGTAGTCATAGCAGCTGCGATCGCGCCCTTAGTTAACCTCGCCGAAAGATTACATCTTCCCCGTTGGCTAGGCGTAATTGTCGTATACGTCAGCCTGATTTTTGGCTTAATTGGCGCGGGTTTAATTATTGGCCCATCTGTTTCAGAGCAAATTCAGCGATTAACTAGCAAACTGCCAATTTATTTAGATAATTTGTTAATTGCGTCAGAAAATTTCGCCTTACGATTGGGAATCACTCAAATAGAATCAGTAGAAGAATTCTTTGACCTCCAATCAGTAACAAATTGGTTATTTCGTTCTAGTCAACAGTTACTCGTGCGTTCCTTCGGCTTTACTCGTGGCTTTATTGGCGGCGTAGTCAATCTAATTTTGGCCTTGGTAATGTCTGCCTATATGGTAGCTGGAAGCAAAAACTTAATTAAAAGTCTAGTGAGTCTGTTTCCCCAACCCTGGGATGAACGTCTAGCCGACCAAGTTATCCCTATTTCTCGTCGCATGGGGGGATATATCCAAGGGCGAGTTTTAGTTTCCGCCATTTTAGGGGTTGTGATTACTTTAGGTTTAAGAATTTTGGGACTATCAGAATTTGCCTTAGCCCTGGGCGTAATTGCTGGCTTTACCAACTTAATTCCCTTTGTCGGCCCAGTATTAGGGGCAGTTCCGGCTTTAATTGTGGCAATTCCTCAAAGTGGCTTAACTTTTTTTTGGGTATTGCTGTTATTTGTAATGATTCAAAACTTAGAAACTTATGTACTTGACCCTTTACTGGTAGGTTCTTCAGTGCGAGTCCGTCCTTTATATCAACTTTTAGCCGTACTGGGAGGAACCCAAGTTTTAGGTATTATTGGCGCTGTCATTGTCCCGCCTTGGGTAGCTGGTGTCGGTGTACTGGTGGAAAATCTTTATTTACAGCCAAAATTGTTAAACGAAGAAAAATCCGCTATTTATAAACTGGCTTTAAGTGCAGATAATCAACCAACATCAGATGCAGGTAAATAAGTTGGTGATCATAAAGCCAACTATGTTAAGTAATGTAAAAATATGGTAATTTAGCTCGTAGTAAGGGCTTTAGCCCTTAATTCATAACTTTACTCCTGACCACAAACCTTTACTTATTTACAATGACTTACTTCATACATCCGATGGAGTTTTTCAACGTGTAGAAAAATAAATTGACTGCTGTCTAAGTACATAGGTTTAGCATAGTACCGCCGGGAAGTCAAAAATCTTATCCTCTAGGCTTTGATTGATTTTCAATAGTCTGTTTATTTACGCCTTACTGTACTAGTAGCAATTGAATTGTAACTTTAGATACTGTTTTCTATGATTAATTGATATTCCTAGAATCTTTTGATCTGAACTAGGGAATTTTTTAAGTGGGGAAAATTTTGTGTTAATGTTAAAAACACGACTAAAAAATAAATTTCTATGCCGCAGCCATCTACTAGTGATGTAGAGTTACCAATTCATATTTCCGCTAAAAAATTTACACAGAATTTAATTATAATAATTTTATTTCTTACCCTAACTGGCGCTATAAGTGGTTATTTTTTGGTTTCCGGGTTCTCTTTTCCCAGTTCAAAATGGTTTTACGAACTGTTTAGCCTGGATGAAGAGCTAAATATACCTGCTTGGTATTCATCCTTCATGTTATTATTTTGTTCGGCATTATTAGCAGTCATTACTTTAATTAAAAAAGCAGATAAATATTTTATTTATTGGAAAAATCTATCTTTAATATTTTTTATTTTCAGCCTAGATGAAGCCTTTAGCTTTCACGAAATTTTAATCATTCCATCGCTAAGAGAAAGATTTAATCTCAGCCCAATATTCTTTCATACCTGGGTTATATTCGGGATTCCTGCGGTTATATTTTTTGCATTTAAATATTCTAAATTTCTCTTATATTTACCTAAAAAAACTCGGTATTTATTCTTGATTGCTGCAACTTTTTATGTAGGCGGAGCGCTGGGGATAGAAATGGTAGGTGGGTTTTTAAGAGCATCTTTTGGTCGGCTTGCCCCAATAACGACAATTGCCATATTAATTGAAGAAGTCCTGGAAATGATTGGACTTGTAACTTTTATCTATGCCCTGCTAAATTATTTGAGCAGTTTCAAAAAAATGATTAATCTCAAAATCTATATAGAAAAATAGGGTCAACCCCTAGCCAAAAAACTTATTACAGAAACTCCATTATCTGCTATATAAAGGCTAGTAACTCGTAGAGTTGTACCTTATGCTATTTTAAATTTAGCACCAGTCATTGAGCTAGTATCATTGGGATATTTTTCTGATCAATCTTAATATAAATATGTGGTCTGAACTTACACAAGCGATCGCTAATCTTGATATTCCAGCTGATTGGATTGGGATTAGAGCCGTAAAAGAAAATTCCTCTACTCGTTATGTTAGAGATGGCTTACCGCAAATTAACGGCAAATCCTCCACTATGGGAGCAATGCTGGAAGTTTTAGTGAATGGCTGTCTCGGTTATGCAGCCACTAATTCCCTAGAATTGTCATCACTACAAGCCGCAGCCCACACAGCTTATCAACAAGCATTAGCCGCAAGCAAATGGTGGATATATCCTTTTAAAGAAAGTCAACGCCCCAAAGTCGTAGGTGAATATAAATCTCCGTATTTAGAACCATTCGATACACTCAGCCCCGGAGAAATCAACAATTTACTAGTGCGTATTTGTCAAACCCTGAAAGTTGATGACAAAATAGTGCAAACTTCAGCCAGCGCCAGCACCACAGAACGAGAAACTTGGTTTATTAGTAGCAACGGCTCAGAAGTTTACCAAAAAATTGTATCTTTAGGAACACATTATGGGGCGATCGCTCAAGATGGTACAGTAGTCCAACAACGCAGTAACAATGGTTGGCAAGCACACTGCTATCAAGGCGGATGGGAACTATTAAAACAAGACCAATTATGGCCGCGAGTCCAACAAGTTGGAGAACAAGCCATAGAACTGCTAACAGCCGCAGAATGTCCCAACACCCGCACAAATTTAGTCTTAGCACCAGACCAAATGATGCTGCAAATTCACGAAAGTGTCGGACATCCCCTAGAAATTGACCGAATTTTAGGAGATGAGCGCAACTACGCCGGCGGCAGCTTTGTGAAAAAAAGTGACTTTGGCAACCTAGTATACGGTTCACCGCTAATGAACATCACCTTTGACCCCACAGTACCCGGTCAATTTGCCAGCTACGGATTTGATGATACAGGGGCAGTGGCGACACGAGAGTATGTCATTAAAGATGGAGTCTTACAAAGAGGTTTAGGCAGCTTAGAAAGCCAAGCCAGAGCCGGGATATCAGGTGTAGCTTGCGCCCGTGCATCCTCATGGAACCGTCCCCCCATTGACCGCATGGCAAATTTAAACCTAGAACCAGGAAACGCCAGCGTAGAAGAAATGATTGGCAGAATTGAACACGGCGTTTACATGGAATCAAATCGGTCTTGGTCAATAGATGACCGCCGTCATAAATTCCAATTTGGTTGTGAATACGCCAAACTAATCGAAAACGGTAAACTCACCAAAACCCTGAAAAATCCCAACTATCGAGCCACAACCCCAGAATTTTGGCAAAGCCTCACCCAAGTCGGGAATAATGAGAACTGGCAAATGTATGGTACAGCCATGTGCGGTAAAGGCGAACCCAATCAAGCCATTGGAGTAGGACACGGTTCCCCAGTTTGCGTATTTGCCAACGTCGAAGTCTTTGGTGGTGGTCATTAGTCATTGGTCATTAGTCATTGGTCATTAGTCATTGGTCATTGGTCTAGGAATGACGCAAAAAATCTCTCAAAAACTCATTCCTCTGTGTCCTCTGCGTCTCTGTGGTTTTTTCCTCATTCTCAACTCCTCATTATGAAAATTGCCGAATTATCTACCTTAGAAATCAGCTTTAATCAACTAATTGAAACCCTACTAATTAAAAAAACAGCAACCGAACAATTCACCGTCAAACTTAGCAGCGAACAAAGCCAATTTACCCGATTCAATCATGCAAAAGTGCGACAAACCGGATTAGTTGCAGATGGTTCCATAGAACTGACATTAATGGAAGACCAACGCAGCAGTTTTCGCTCCTTTCCCTTCACTGGAAACTGGGATAAAGATTGGCAAACAGCATACACAGCTTTACTCGAACTCCGCGAAGAATTGACACTATTACCAATAGACCCCTATTTAGTTTTACCATCAGGAAATAATACCAGTCGTGAAATAAACTCAGGGCAATTATTAGCAGCAGAATTAGTAGTACCAACTCTATTAGAACTGGTAGCTGAATTAGATTTTACTGGGATGTATGCGGGCGGAGTCGTAATTAAAGCCTATGGTGATTCTCAAGGTCAAAAACACTGGTTTGCTACTGATACTTTTACATTAGATTATTCTTTGTTTGATAACTGTGGTCAAGCCGTTAAAGGTATCTTTGCCGGCAGTAATTGGGATGAAACCGCTTATATCGCCAAGATTAATGAAGCTAAAACCCAACTGCAATTACTTTCTCGTCCCGTTAAACAATTAACACGGGGAAAGTATAAAACTTATTTTGCACCGGCGGCTGTTGCCGATTTATTGGGGATGCTTTCCTGGTCTGCTGTGAGTGAAGCTGATTTACAACAAGGAAACAGTGCTTTAGCCATGCTATCGCGCCAAGAAAAACAACTTTCGCCCAAGTTTAGTTTAAAAGAAAACTTTCAACAGGGTTTTGTACCACGTTTTAACCAATTGGGAGAAATGGTGGCCCCGGAATTACGTTTGATTGAAAAGGGGATTTTAGTAAATACTCTGGTTAATTCTCGCACGGCGAAGGAATATGGCAAAACTGCCAACGGTGCGAATAGTTCCGAAACTTTACGTGCGCCGGAAATCAGTCCGGGAAATTTAGGTTTTGACGAGATTATGGGGAGTTTAGATACAGGACTATATGTATCGAACTTGCATTACTTGAACTGGAGCGATCGCTTCACTGGTAGAATTACAGGTATGACCCGTTACGCTTGCTTTTGGGTAGAAAACGGTGAAATCGTCGCCCCCATTGAAAACTTACGCTTCGATGAAAGCCTTTATCGCTTCTGGGGAGAAAATCTGGTAGAGTTCACCAATTTTCAGGAATTTATCCCCGAAGTCGGAACCTACGAAAGTCGTGATTTGGGAGGTAGTTTGGTTCCTGGGATGTTGGTAAATGATTTCACCTACACCTTGTAATACCGCAAAGCGGAAGTCAAAAGTTAGCCAGCACAGTCTTAGGGGTTTCCTCCATGAGCGACTGGCGAACCCCGAAGGGGTCAAAAGTCAAAAAGCTGATTATATAGATTTTGCACTTAAAACTTCAAGAATAGTTCTAGAGATGCACGTTGAAAAACCACTTAATCCGTATTAGGGATTGAAACTTACGAATTGACGGCAAAACTTCTTCAAGTATTTTTGTTCTTAATTTCACATATTTAGTCTGGGAGAGCCAGAAAAACTACGCTTTTTTTAACTTTAATTGATATCATCAACGAAAATCTCATCCGGTTCTTGGCTCAATAGTTCAGCTATTTCTGGAACTATTAAAACATACATATTATCTATCCAATACTCTAGTTGTCGCTCTATCAACTCTAAATTAACATCATCAGGATAATTCCAAATCTCCTTTTCTCTAAGCCATTTCACCACCTCTTCCCATTCTCTAGCAAAAACAGCATATCCTGCGGCGTTAAATACAGGCATACGTTCTTTGGGAACATATTCTCTTTTTTGGGTCTTTTCCCAGGCTTCAGGATCATCAGCTTCCCACACATTAGTTCGACGAGCATTAATTACTGAGTCAATAGCGCAAGTACAAGATGAAGTGACTGTGAATAAATCATTTTGATGAGAATAAGCCAGCAAGACACCATCACAGCTACGTATATAGCTGACTTCTGCTGTAAAGGATTTTACGGTACGCATATCTACTCCTCTACCAAATGTCTCAAAATATTTGGAGATATCACTGATAATTTGTCTTGGTACTGTGATATCGGGATACTTCCTCTCAAAGATGGTCAGATAACGTGACATCATAAAGATAGCTAACTCTATTTGCAGGCTAGTAGGTAAACCATAAAGAACACGAAAGCAATTATCGGTACGAATATTTCCATAAGGATCATTGATACCGGCGATTAGATCATCAAGTAATTTTTGTCTTCTTTGCATGGTTGGCTAATTTTAAAAATCTCAGGGCAGTTCAACTCGCAAATACCTATCTCCGCATATTTCTTCAGGATAAATATTGGTTTTTGCTTTGCTTAATCCAACCTCATAGACTAATTAATCATCATTCATGTCATCAACGAAAATCTCATCCGGTTCTTGGCTCAATAGTTCGGCTATTTCTGGAACTATTAAAACATACATATTATCTATCCAATACTCTAGTTGTCGCTCTATCAACTCTAAATTAACTTCATCAGGATAATTCCAAATCTCCTTTTCTCTGAGCCATTTCACCAGCAATTGGCATTCCCGAAGAAACACCAAGCGATTAGTGTTTGTTACTCGACAAGTAAACTATCTTCTGAGGACTCTATCCAAGCAGTGCGGCATTCTTCACAATAAGAACCATCAAAAGTGCGATCATCGCTTGTAAGTATTGCACCACAAGTAGGACAAAAATCTAAACTACGAGCTGAGGGATGGTAATTTTGATTTAGGGGTGTAGATACCATTCGCCAATAATCGTCTCTGGCTTGCCGATCCGGATCTGCTTCTAGATTGAGGCGCAAAGCTTGTCCGTACAATTTTTGTGCATCCAGCCAAGAGCGAGTACCTAACACTTCAGCCAGACACTTTAGTTTATCTTCTAATTGCTCCCATCCTGTTGCTTCTTCTCCTTGGTAATTAGCAACTTGAGCAACTGTATCCAAGGAAAAACGCAAATTTGAAGCCAATTCCTGTAGTTCTAGATGTAGCCTAGCAGAGTCGTCTATTTGTCCATCATTAGGTAGCTGTGTAGCCAGGGTTTCCCAGTTTATCTCTTGGCAACCTAGCTGTTCGCCAAGTTCGAGCAGGGATGGCTTTCCCAGTATTTGTCCTGCTAGTTTAAGAGCTTCTGCAAGGTGGTGTGTAACATCATGTTCTATGTCAGAGGTGACATCAATCATTCCCGATAGCACTTCCTGGAAAGTTTGAGAGGTCTGGGGAAAAGTACCCAATAGCGCTGACATTTTCTTGACTAGGCTAGTCATATCCCAATAAAGTTCCCTTTGGTGAAACCGTAGTTCCTCCAAAGGTTCTGTATTGGAAAAGTCAGGTAAATTTGACTGAGACATAAGATAAGAATAAGAATTATCGATTGACAGAACTAAGTCTCTTAACTGGAATATTAACCTGGCGGCAAGAAGGGTGGCGGATTTTCTCCCATTTTATTAGCAGCTTCTATCAGCCGTTTTTCGATCTCAATAATCTGTTCCTCGGTGAATTCTTTACGCAACAGTTTTTGCCGGCTAACTGACCTGTTTTCAAGTCTTTCAGGCTTTTGAGCTTGCGAAATAATGCTTTTAGAGTAGACCCATCAGCAATCCAAATTCGTTCAAAATTATTCAGTGCAAACTTAACACTATCTGGTAGAGGTCGTCTCACTCTTTGCTGCCAATTGAGTTGTAAACGAGGTAGTAAATCTTTAAATACTCGCTCAAACAATTCAGCAGGAAATACTAAAAATCTTTGAGCAAGAGATTGTTGAGCCACATTGGTTGCACGACACCATAATAAATCTTCTCTTGCCAATAAACGATTTAGTTCTTGTACTCCAGGAACTTGTCGCCACAATAAAGTTAATACTGCGGCTACCATCATAGATAAATTGATAATTCTATCTCGTAATCCTAACTGCTTGTAATATTTTTGTTGATTAAAGATAGCCGGAGTTAATAAAGCTTCTAAGTGAGCAGCAATCGCTTCATTATCTATAGTAGGAGTATGATGTTTTTGTGTGTGGTCAGAGTTGTGTTTTGGTTGCTTGGGCATGGCGGTAAACCAAACTTTTTTGTGAACTCGCTTAATAATTGAATTTACCGAATAATGTTGCCCAATTTTGATAAAAGTATTCGGTCGTTACAATAGTTTTTAAATGAAGATTTTAGCTATTCACCAGTTTATCGATAACGATAATCAAACAAAAGGGGGAAGGAGTCAAGCGACGCTTGACTCCTTCCCCCAAACCTATGCGCGATTATCATTCTTATTTGAAGTATTTTGAGTATTTTAACTGATTGACAAAATGCGGTTTATCTTAACCTCTCACGAATGGGTATAGGTTGACCTGTTTGATTTTCAAACCGATTTACCTGCCCCTACCCTAGCCGCCACCTCATCAGCGTGCTGCTCATATTTATCCCCTACTTGACCAACACCACCAGATAACTGCACCTTTCCCGACTGCTGTTGCACTACATGCGCCGCTTCATGTGCTGCTAATTCCACACTCGGCGCTTCCTTAAATGCAATCTGATTACCACTAGCATAAGCTGCTGCCCCCATCTGTTTTACATCAATATTTCGAGTCAGCAATTATCAAGTAACTCTAGAAAATCTTGACCTGCTTCGTGAATATCTTCAATGTCACTCTGCAAAGCTTTTGTAGCCAGTCTTCGTGTTAGCTCAGGATCAATTTCAATGTACAACTCTAGCAGGCGTCTATATTCCTCATATTGGTAATAAGGATCTACCGCGTTTAATATAGGGTCTGCACTTTTTTCGATGTTTGCTAACAAAAATTCCTTGGGTAGCGAGAGTAATACTTCCCTAACTAAGTCAATATCTGAATGAGCAGTACTAGCTGAATCAACCAATTCATCGAAGAAAGATAGACGTTCTTCGACATTTAAATATAAAAGCAGGCGCAAAGCTGTACCTCTGTCTCCAGCGATATTAAGAGCTTTCTTGATTATCTGTGTTTTGTTTTTACAGCCTATTAAAAACTCCCGACGCTCCCAATAAAATTTTCCCTCAGAACGCTGGAAATTATTCCATAAAGTAATATCGTTTTCTATGAGTGGTTCTTGTTCCATAAATTTTCCTTATCTTTTATATTACTTTCTGCCTGCATATTTCCAAGGGAGGCTTAGGAAAAGTTCGCTAAATGTTAGAAATAGCATCCTCTCCACTGGAAAAGCAGTGGTTGGTGGAGTGATCGGCTTAGGATGTCGAGGGGGTTTTGGCTGCTGCGGCAAACGAGGACGACCAGTTCGTGGATCGATTTGATCATTTGCTGTTGGTAGGGGGTTCAATAGTCCCCCAGGTATTACAAGCGGAATAATCCAGGGTGCAAATTTAGTGGCTGGGGCTAAAATTGGAGGAATACCAGTTGGTGGGGGTAATACTGGAGGCGGTGCAACTGGAGGCGGTGCAATTACCTGTTGTTGTACCACTTCACTTGCTTGGGTTACTATATTCTCTTGAGCAGATTTATCACTGTACTCAGCTAGTAAATCCTTAATAAAAATCTAAGGGCAGTTCAACTCGCAAATACCTATCTCCACATATTTCTTCAGGATAAATATTGGTTTTTGCTTTGCTTAATCCAACCTCATATACTAATTAATCATCATTCATGTCATCAACGAAAATCTCATCCGGTTCTTGGCTCAATAGTTCGGCTATTTCTGGAACTATTAAAACATACATATTATCTATCCAATACTCTAGTTGTCGCTCTATCAACTCTAAATTAACTTCATCAGGATAATTCCAAATCTCCTTTTCTCTAAGCCATTTCACCACCTCTTCCCATTCTCTAGCAAAAACAGCATATCCTGCGGCGTTAAATACAGGCATACGTTCTTTGGGAACATATTCTCTTTTTTGGGTCTTTTCCCAGGCTTCAGGATCATCAGCTTCCCACACATTATCTCGACGAGCATCAATTACAGATTGAATAGCGCAAGTACAAGATGAAGTGACTGTGAATAAATCATTTTGATGAGAATAAGCCAGTAAGACACCATGACAGCTAGTTACATAGAGTCCTTCTGCTGTAAAGGATTTTACGGTACGCATATCTACTCCTCTACCAAATGTCTCAAAATATTTGGAGATATCACTGATAATTTGTCTTGGTACTGTGATCTCAGGATACTTCCTCTCAAAAATAGTCAGATAACGTAACATCATAAAGTAGGTGAGTTCTAGTTGCAAATCCGTAGGTAGACCGTAAAGAACACGAAAGCAATTGTTCATACAAGTATCTCCATAAGGGTCATCGATACTTGCGATAATATCATCAAGCAATTTTTGTCTTCTTTGCATGGTTGGCTAATTTTAAAAATCTATTGGATTACTTCTTAATTTCAGTAGCTAAACTTGTTTAACTACATCTGAATTTTCTGAGGTGGCAATTGAGGAATTATTTTTAGGTAAAGCGCCTTGTGGTGCTAATTCACCAGCATCAGGTACTATCTTCTTTGGTAAAATAGCACAATATTCTGACTTTTTTTCCTCCTGAGTTTTTGGATCTTTTTGGCAGCATTCACAACAAATTATAGAAGCAATATAATTATTTACTTCATCCCGAACTTCATGATGGGAGCCACCACCAAAGACATCGCATCTCCAGTGGACTCGTTGTAGGCGTAAGCCTTCTCAAAGAGTACGAAGAATCTCAGCATCTAAAGACTTTGAGAGTGTCAAATCAAATGTTCTCACTTCTCCAAAATCTTTCAATTGCTGTGTTTATATCACCCAGTGGAAAGTTGCCGGAATGTTTAGTCAACAAGAACTTCAAAAATGATCTAATAGCTGATTTTTGAGTTAAACTGAAGAAACTAACTCGCAAAAGGAATCGCTTCATTTCAAATCCCTGCTCTTCAGGAGCCGTTAAACTATAAACAACGTTGTTAGTGATAATATCTGCTTCACGATAAAATTGTATTGAAGCAAGAAGATAAGCTGGTAAATAAAAGCGGTAAGCTTGCGGAGTAAAAAATAATAAGCTATCAGCATTATACCGTAGTGTTTCTAGAGGTATTGTTTTCCAGTCTTTGCCTCTAAAATCTCTGGCAATTTCTTCACACTCAAGATGGTTTCCACTATTATCATACACAAGTTGATCATCTCTGGGGTATTGGCTAGTAGAGAAAGCCCCTTCAATCTCTCGAATTAAATTTTCTATGTGTCTTTTTGAAGACTTAGACATAACGATAAAGACCTTTATATTTCATAGACTAGAAGAAGAAAATCAAATGACCATGAAAATCTACGTCACGACCCGATATTTGCGCTCTGCGTGGAAAAAGTGGTGAATTCGTCACAAGAATCAATGAAATTTGAAACCTTTGAGACTATCCGTACAAAGTTATTGAAGCTAGGATCTGTTATTACTATTAGTAAACGACGGGTTTTAATCGCAATTAGTAATGCTTGTCCTTATCAGGAGATTTTTGCAACGATTTATCAGTGTTTATCTCGAATACCAAGTCAATCGTTAATTATGACATCATAGAATTCGTAAGTCATCACTAATCCTAATTTTTAATAACTGATTTTTTGC
>NZ_JAYGHH010000016.1:74360-83968 GCF_034931045.1 Nodularia sp. UHCC 0506 | reverse complement strand
GATGTCATTCCATCTGGCATCATCATGAACAGTGAAAAAGTAACGGTGCAGTCTTGTTATGCTGTCACTGATGAAGAATTGATGTTGATGAGTTCGCAAAACCCGGAACTGCGGTTTGAACGCAATGCTGATGGAACTTTAGAAACTATGCCACCAACTGGGGGAATTTCTGGAAATCGTGAAATAAAAGCAGGTGCTTATTTGTTGTTTTGGGTGGAAAGTCAAGATTTAGGTGAGGTTTTTGGACCAAGTACAGGTTTTAGATTACCAAATACGGCAGTAAGGTCTCCTGATGCTGCTTTTGTGGCTAAAGGTCGTTTACCAGAAAATTGGGATCAGCAAGAGGATGGTTTTATTAATTTAGCTCCTAATTTTGTGATTGAAATTCGTTCTAAAAATGACAGTTTGGTGAAACTTAAAGCCAAGATGTCAGAATATATTACCAATGGTGTGCAGTTAGCATGGTTGATTGACCGTCAAAATCAGCAAGCTTTGGTTTATCGTCGGGATGGGTCAATTACTCAGTATCCAGCTACAGCAATTTTGGATGGTGAAGATGTTGTTCCTGGGTTTACGCAGCCTTTAAAAAGATTATTGTAAGTCGTAGTAAATAATTAAAGGTTTGTAGTCAGGACTTTAGTCCTGAATTAAAGGTTAAGAGCAATTACTACGAGCTAAATTACCATATTTTTATATTTTAGGAGTATTTGCTAATGGCACTTTCGACTCAGGTAAATTCCCAGCTTTCCCTCACAGAATTTCTGCAATTACCAGAAACTAAACCAGCTAGTGAATATATCGACGGCAGCATCTATCAAAAACCAATGCCCCAGGGAAAACATAGCAGAATCCAAACTTGTTTATCAACCAATATCAATCAGGTGGGTGAACCCCAGCAAAAAGCTTTAGCATTAACGGAGTTACGCTGTACCTTTGGGGGACGTTCTTTAGTTCCTGATATTGCTGTGTTTGAGTGGTCACGCATCCCCACTGATGCAGATGGAGAAATTGCCAATAGGTTTGAAAGTTATCCAGATTGGATTATTGAAATTTTATCACCTGATCAATCTCCTAATCATGTAATTAATAACATTATTTTTTGTATTAACCAGGGGACTAAATTAGGTTGGTTTATTGACCCTAATGATAAATCGGTGATGGTATTTCAACCGAATCAATTGCCTGAAGTTAAATACAATACTGATATATTACCTGTTCTCGATGTGTTAACAGATTGGCAGTTAAAAGCAAGTGATATTTTTAGTTGGTTGAAAGTTAAATAAGTAGGTAAAATAAATTCACAGAACCATACATAATAGTTAGTCTGAAGATAGAAGTCCTACTATATTAAAATTTACTAAACTTTCGCCGAGTCTGAGAGCCTGTGTGTGAGGGTTTCATCTGGAAATGTTTAATTTGTCTCAGCTTAGAATCAGGTAGTTTCAAGCCCAAAGCATTTAGCCAATTACCAAATTTGTGAATTGGTTCGCTTCCTCCTGGGGAGAACAGTGTATCTATTTCTTTTATCTGTAGTTTTACCTTTTCTGGAGTCATATTTTCTTCACCCAGAGCATTAGCTACATGGCTTAGTGCAAGTGTTAATAACTCACGATCTGGCTTTTCTTCTTCTTCTAATTCTAAGTGAGTTTCAAGATAGACAGTAGCATAATCTCGATCTTTGAGGCGTGAAATTAGATAATCATGGTAACTATCACTGGTTGGCATTTTCTCGTCTCCTATAGTCTTGCAAATACTCTATCGATTTACGAATATCTTGGTTTTGGGTGCTTTTATCTCCGCCACAGAGGATGAGTATAATTATTGTGCCAATTTGTCCAAAATAAATTCGGTAGCCGGGTCCAAAATCTATCTTTAGTTCATAGACACCTTGCCCAACTGAGCGATAATCTCCTAAATTCCCAAGACTGACTCGGTTGAGTCTTTTATCGATTATAGATTTAGCTTTTGTATCTCTAAGTGCGTCAAACCACTCAGCAAAGGGAACTCTACCGTCACTGGTAATGTAACGCTGAACATCTTTTGGTTCAACTACCATTATTTTAATTTTAGTCGATCGCATTTCTCCTCAATGACTGAATTTACAGATTTCCAGTCTCAAACTTCAACATCACCTTGCTAATTTACAAATTTGGTGCTAATTGTGACACGATTATAGAGAAAATGCTCAAAAAAAATATTTATTCTAGGATAGCCTCAAGAAAACCCCCCGGAATTGTGTAGATTAGGCTAGAATTGTTAAAGGTTCTTTACAGAATTTGCTAATCATAAACAATTCTGTTAAAGCAACTCAGCATTGAAAATTGAATCTGAAAACCCCCTCTTGAGTTCACTAAAAGCTCCTATGACGCTCCCAATTCGCAACGTCGCCATTATCGCCCACGTTGACCACGGCAAAACTACCCTGGTTGATGCGCTCCTCAAACAATCTGGTATTTTCCGAGAAGGTGAAGACGTTCCGGATTGTGTCATGGATTCCAACACCCTAGAACGGGAGCGGGGTATTACAATTCTTTCTAAAAATACAGCCGTTCGCTACAAAGAAACCTTAATCAATATTGTTGATACCCCAGGACACGCTGACTTTGGCGGCGAAGTTGAACGGGTACTAGGCATGGTTGATGGTTGTCTGTTGATTGTCGATGCCAACGAAGGCCCTATGCCCCAGACACGCTTTGTCTTGAAAAAAGCTCTGGAAAAAGGACTGCGCCCCATCGTTGTTATTAACAAAATTGACCGCGCCCAAGCTGACCCCCACGTGGCTGTAGATAAGGTTTTGGATCTGTTCTTGGAATTAGGCGCAGATGAAGACCAATGTGATTTTACCTATCTATTTGCTTCTGGAATGAGCGGTTTTGCTAAAGAAAGCATGGAAGCCGAAGCGGTAGATATGCAGCCCCTGTTTAATGCCATTCTGCAACACGTTCCACCTCCTGTTGGTGATATCAATAAGCCTCTGCAATTGCAAGTTACTACCCTAGATTATTCAGAATATCTGGGACGGATTGTGATTGGTAGAATCCACAATGGTACAATCCGGGCTGGACAACAAGCGGCTCTGGTAACAGAAAACGGTACAATTGTCAAGTCCAAAATTACCAAATTAATGGGATTTGAAGGACTGAAGCGGGTGGAAATGGAAGAAGCTACCGCCGGGTATATTGTGGCTGTGGCCGGTTTCGCTGATGCTTATATTGGGGAAACCATTACTGACCCCAACGAACCCCAGGCTTTACCACTAATTAAGGTGGATGAACCCACTTTACAAATGACCTTCTGGGTAAATGATTCACCCTTTGCTGGTCAGGAAGGTAAACTGGTGACATCAAGACAAGTACGCGATCGCCTATTCCGTGAATTAGAAACTAACGTCGCCCTCCGAGTCGAAGAAACTGATTCTCCCGATAAATTCCAAGTTTGCGGTCGGGGTGAATTACACTTGGGTATCTTAATTGAAACCATGCGCCGTGAAGGTTTCGAGTTCCAAGTATCTCAACCACAAGTAATTTACCGCGAAATCAACGGTCAACCTTGCGAACCTTTTGAACTCCTAGCATTGGATATTCCCGAAGACGCTGTTGGTAGCTGTATTGAACGCCTGGGACAACGCAAAGGCGAAATGCAAGATATGCAAGTTGTGGGAAATGGACGCACACTACTAGAGTTTATTATTCCCGCCCGTGGCTTGATTGGTTTCCGGGGTGAATTTATGCGGATGACTCGTGGTGAAGGTATCATGAACCACAGTTTCCATGATTATCGTCCCCTGTCTGGAGAAATTGAAGCCCGGAACAAAGGCGTTCTCATTGCTTTTGAAGAAGGTGTTTCGACTTTCTACGCCATGAAAAACTCAGAAGATAGAGGCGCATTCTTTATCACTCCAGGTACTAAGGTGTATAAAGGCATGATTATCGGTGAACATAATCGTCCTCAAGACTTGGAATTGAATGTCTGTAAGACGAAGCAGTTAACCAATCACCGGGCTTCTGGTGGTGAGGAACTAGTACAATTGCAAACACCAATCGATATGAGTCTAGAACGGGCTTTGGAGTATATCGGCCCTGATGAGTTGGTGGAAGTTACGCCAGAATCAATTCGTTTACGGAAAGTAACCAAGAAGTTCGCTAAACGTTAGATAAAAGCACCCAACCCGCAAGTAACTATCTATTACCCATTCAATAAAATACTTAATCTGTGCTGTTTCAGCTAACAGAATTGGGTAATGGCATGATGGATAAGTCTAAGGTGTACACCCTACCAAAATGATCAGTTTTGGGTAGGGTTTTTTATTGGTGTTAGTCCTAACGCCTTGATGATCTGGGATGGTGGGTTGTGGTACTGTTGATTTACAACCAGAAAAATATAAAGAAATATTAATAATTTTATAGTTATCAAAATATTGATAGTTAAATAATTTGGTGAGAGAAAATGATCGCCAACAAAAACAACATATCCGATCATTTGAGATTATTGAGGCTGTTTGGTGGGAGTCAACACATCACGCACTCCCGCAACTCTCTACACTAGACAACAGCGAGAGTAGACAAATTTATTGAATGGTAGTTTGATTTCCGCCACGCTACATGAGGCGGGATGGTTACAGTTTCTTGGAGGTTTTGATGGTTTTTGTCTTGCCTAGTGTCAAATTTGATCTGAATATGATCAAAAAGTATGATAATCCTGCGCCGAGATACACGAGTTACCCGCCCGCTACAGAGTTAAGTACAGAATTTACTGTAACCGATTTTCACGGTGCGATCGCCGCCTCCAACTACCGAAAATCTCCTCTGTCTCTATATTTCCATATTCCCTTTTGTCAGACTGCTTGCTACTTCTGCGGCTGTAATACAGTCATTTCCCAAAATAAGAATATCGCCAAGCCTTACTTAGAACATTTGGTACGAGAAATCAAGAACATGGCAACCTTGATTGATCGAGATCGAAAAGTGCTGCAAATTCACTGGGGTGGTGGTACACCTAATTATTTAAATCACGACCAAGTGAAATTTTTATGGAAACATATCACCGAAAACTTTAATATTGATCCACAAGCCGAAATTTCCATTGAAATTAATCCCACCTACGTAGATCAAGACTATATTTTCTTTCTCCGCGAAGTGGGGTTTAACCGCATTAGCTTTGGGATTCAAGATTTTAATCCCCAAGTCCAATTAGCCGTGAATCGTGTCCAGCCAGAAGAACTGCTGTTTGATGTCATGGATTGGATTAAAGCTGCCAAGTTTGACAGTGTGAATGTAGACCTGATTTATGGTTTACCTTATCAAACCCTCCAGACATTTCAAGAAACAGTCAAAAAGACCATTGCATTAGACCCTAACCGCATTGTTGTGTTTAACTTCGCCTATGTACCGTGGATGAAGCCAGCGCAAAAAAATATTCCTCAAGCAGCATTACCGCAACCGCAGGAAAAGTTGGAAATTCTCAAAATGACTATTGAAGAATTAACCAATAGCAAGTATCTATTCATCGGGATGGATCATTTTGCCAAACATAATGATGAATTAGCGATCGCGCAACAAAATCACACCCTCCAGCGCAACTTTCAAGGATACACTACCCATGCGGGAACAGAACTCTTAGGTTTTGGTGCTACATCCATCAGTATGCTTCATGATGCCTATGTGCAGAACCACAAACAATTAAAGGATTATTATCAGGCGATCGCGGCAGATATTTTACCCATTAGTAAAGGAATTAAACTAAGTCAAGATGACATCATCAGACGGGATGTGATCATGTGCATTATGTCTCACTTTCATCTGAATAAGCAAGATATTGCAGATAAATATCACATCAATTTCGATGATTATTTTGACCATGAGTTAAAGGCATTAGAAACACTAGCAGCTGATGAACTCGTCAAAATTTCAACCAACCGCATCCAGATTACAGATATCGGTAGGTTACTGGTGAGAAATATTGCTGTCACATTTGATAAATATAATCAAACCAGAGATAAACAATTCTCTCAGGCAATTTAAGCTCAGAATTACAAACATTTTTTTATTTTACTGCTCAGAAAAACTGGGTAATTGGTAATTATGCTCATGAAACATTACCAATTATCCTGATAAAATTAATATTCATTTAAGATATAGTAATCTTGCTAAAAAAGCACTCCAAGAGCCAAAACAAAATAAGCATTTCAGCCTTTCATCTCAACTCACATAGGTATTTATCTACCTTTTGGTTTTAATAACTATTTCCTCTGGTTGAAACAATTGTAAATAAGAATTGCTAAGATAAATACAGTTGAGATTTTAGAGGAAAATTATGAATCTTATTGCTTGGGCAATTTTAGGACTTTTGGCTGGTGCAATCGGTAAAGCGATTTATCCCGGCTCTCAAGGTGGTGGTATTCTCTCAACAATGATTTTGGGTATTATCGGTGCGTTTGTCGGAGGTAGTATATTTAGTCTGCTACAAACGGGAACGCTACAATTAACGGCTACTAGTTTAAGCATACCAGGGCTTTTTGTTGCAGTTATTGGCTCCATCATTGCTATTTATTTGTGGGGACTATTTACCAGCCGCACTAGTGCCTAATTTAAATTAGCCACTAACTGACGAATAGATGAGGAACGTGCCTGCTAAATCTGCTTACACATCAATCTCGTAAGTTCAATATCAAGTTTATAGCTAACGGGAATTGCGACGTTCTCTCAACCTAAATGTTAATTTCTTTAATTCAACGCATCGATACTACCAAAGGGTAGTATCTCTAGCGGGTTTATAGTTTTGGCAACTAAAATATCATATAGCAGAGTGCTGTAAAGCCGGGGCATAGCTGCGCTTAGAGAGGTAGTAGGGCGTTTAGGACATTAAGAACTTCAAGCTATCAATATTGTTCTCACTCAGGTGAAAACTGCGATATTAATTAATTTATTTTGTCCAACTGAGTCATTTTTGAAATTTAAAAATGCTTTCTTTAAGAGGTATCCTATGTTTTACCATAAAAAAGAAACAATTCATGCTGTAAATATTGCTGAAGCTGACCCTCGTTTTGCCCAATTACTGCTAGAGCAGTTTGGCGGAGCAACTGGAGAACTATCAGCAGCTTTGCAATATTGGGTACAATCTTTTCATGTTGAAAATGCTGGAATTCGAGATATGCTCCAAGACATTGCTCTGGAGGAATTTAGTCATTTAGAAATGGTTGGTAGACTGATTGAAGGTCATACCAAAAATATGGATCAGACAGAGGCATATAAAAGCACTCTTTTTGCTGTCAGAGGTATAGGACCTCACTTTCTAGATAGTCAAGGAAGTGCTTGGACGGCAAATTACTTGAATGAAGGTGGAGATGTCGTCAGGGATTTGAGAGCTAATATTGCCGCAGAAGCTGGCGCACGTCAAACTTACGAAGAATTAATTAAGTTAGCAACAGATGAAGGAACTAAAGAGACTTTGGTTCATCTATTAACAAGAGAAGTTTCTCATACTCGAATGTTTATGAAAGCTTTGGATTCATTGGGTAAATTGGATGAACCATTTTTTGGTAATATTCAGCCTGATGAAACGGTTGATATTTATTACAACCTATCTACAAATGGCGATGGTAAAGATCAGCGTGGCCCCTGGAATTCTGAGCCAGCATTTAAATACATTGCTAACCCGCTAGAGGGCAAATCTTAAATAGGGTTTGCTGTTCGCGTAGCGTGCCGTTAGGCATAAAAGTTTTGTCGTGGAGGCAGGGAATAGGGAACAGTTTCAGCGAAAGTTAAAATTTAGAATGATATTGGCCTAGCCTGATATAACAAATTACGAATTACAAATTACGAATTACGAATTATAAATTAAAAAGCGTCTGGGAGTGTTACCGTGTTTCCACCCCAAACGCTTTTTATTTTTAACTTGCTCCTCACACACAACTAGAGAATACTGCTGTTTGCCGAGAATACAAGTGTAATATGTGACAGTTTGTAAACTGGCACAAGCTAACTCCCAAAGATTTAATGTAAAAAGTGGCGCACACCAGTTAACACCATGACTAAACCTAGCTCATTTGCAGCCTTGATGGAATCTTGATCGCGCAAACTTCCGCCTGGTTGGACAATGGCAGTAATTCCGGCTGCTGCGGCTGTTTTCACAGAATCATCGAAGGGGAAAAATCCATCACTGGCGAGAATTGCGCCTTGGGCTTTTGCGCCAGCTTGTTCTAAGGCTATTTTAACTGAACCAACGCGATTCATTTGACCAGCACCTACGCCTAGAGTAGTGCGATCGCTTGTAATCACAATAGCATTGGATTTAACGTGTTTACAGACCTTCCAAGCAAACAGTAACTCGGCTAACTCATCCGGGGTGGGTTGACGTTCAGTGACTACTTGCCATTGACTAGTATCAGCTATGGCATCATCAGCAGCTTGGACTAAAAAACCACCAGCGATCGCTTTCACGGTATCCTGGGGGCCACTGCTCAAATCTGGTAACGTTAAAATCCGTAGTTTAGATTTCGCCGCTAAAATTTCTTGGGCTTGGGGTTCACAACCAGGCGCAACCACACATTCCAAAAATGTCTTGGTTAACTCATTAGCTGTTGCCGCATCAATA
Source organism: Nodularia sp. UHCC 0506 (assembly GCF_034931045.1). Classification (NCBI taxonomy): domain Bacteria; kingdom Bacillati; phylum Cyanobacteriota; class Cyanophyceae; order Nostocales; family Nodulariaceae; genus Nodularia; species Nodularia sp. UHCC 0506. The sequence goes on along the minus strand of NZ_JAYGHH010000016.1, from coordinate 75,376 downwards.
GGGCGATTCAGTGCCACAATTCCCCCAAAAGCTGAAATTGAATCAGCATTAAAAGCTTTTTGATATGCTTCCACCAGAGTACTGCCCACAGCCACACCACAGGGGTTTGTGTGCTTAATCACCGTTGCGGCGGGAGTATCAGTAAACTCAGCAATAATGCGGCGGGCGGCTTCTAAATCCACCAAATTATTATAACTCAGTTCCTTACCTTGCAATTTCGTCGCCGCAGCCCAACCCGTGGGAGTAGTCCCGCTTTGATACCAAGCAGCAGATTGATGAGGGTTTTCGCCGTAACGCAGAGATTGCAATTGCTGTCCAGAAAGGTTATATTCCTGGGGTAGAGAATCTTGAGATTGTTGGCTAAGATAAGCTGCTATCGCTTGATCATAACTAGCCGTATGAGAAAAACCTTTTAAAGCACATTTTTGGCGAAACTCCAAAGATGCAGAACCGTTATTTTGCCCTAATTCCTGCAAATATTCCTCATACTGTGCCGGGTCACATAATACCGTCAGATGAGCGAAATTTTTCGATGCAGCCCGCAACATCGCTGGACCACCGATATCAATTTGTTCAACAGCCTCAGATAACGTCACCCCAGGTTTAGCAATAGTTTCCTCAAAGGGATAAAGATTCACTACCACTAAATCAATCGGGCGAATTTGGTTATTTTCTAAATCAGTTAAATGTTGGGGAATATCTCGCCGCGCCAAAATTCCGCCATGAATGCGAGGATGTAAGGTTTTAACTCGACCACCTAAAATTTCAGGTGAACCAGTGTAATCAGAAACCTTTGTCACTGGTAGCCCCGCATCCTTGAGGGTTTTTGCCGTTCCCCCACTACTGATTAAATCAAAATTAAATTCTTCGACCAAGCGACGAGCCAGGTCAACTATACCAGTTTTGTTAGATACACTCAGCAGTGCTAGACGCGCCATGTTTTAGTTCCTCTGATGTAGGCTGTGAAGCGAAAGATCATCAGTTTTACATAAGCCTTGGTTCACTTCAAGACCAGA
>NZ_JAYGHH010000016.1:52834-74335 GCF_034931045.1 Nodularia sp. UHCC 0506 | reverse complement strand
AGAACTAAGGGAGTGATAAATAAAAAAAGGCTGTGATTCAAATATGGATTTGTTTCGCGCATTAGCGAAGCGAAGCACGAAGTGCGTTAGGCGCAAAGTCGCAAAGGTATATACTCGCGCAGTGTCACCAATTAGCGGATAGAATAGGTTAATAAGTTATTATTGATGAATCTACGTGATTGTAACCAGATATGAGATTTTTTGATAGTTTACCGGATTTATTTTATTTAGGTTTCTATTGTCCTACAGATAGTGGGTATTTTAATGAATATAGTAATACCATCTTAGAATTGAAAGATCAAAAAGAGGATTCAATTATTTTTTTTCTTAAAGAAATTAGAAAATTTTTGAGTGATGAAGATATTTCAATTGCTACTGTTCCGTCTGGGAAATCCTCCAATCGATCTTCAGGCATTCGTGAGTTAGCTAAACAATTGGTCAAGTCATACTCTAAATTTACTGATGCAGTTTTTTGTCTTGAACGGTTTAAGGATTCAAATGATGATCGAACTCGAACTATAGAAAAGCATTTAAAAACTATTAAAGTAGCTAATTCATCAGTGATCAAAAATAAAAAAGTGATATTGATGGATGATGTATTAACCACAGGAACTTCTATTCAAGCTTGTAAAAAACTATTACTTGAAGCAGGAGCAAAGGAAATTAAAGTAATTGTCTTAGGAAAAACAATAAGAAACGTTGAAGATGCTCATAATTGTATTGATCAAGAAGATGAAGATGAATTTTTAAAAGAAACTATAGATCAATACGCTTCAGATTATTATTGGATATGTAAATCCTATGAAATGGAAAAAGATTCTTTAAAAGAAGAAATTAATACTGCTCATATATTAGTAGATGAATGGGCTAATGATCAGCATGGATATGTTGATCCAGATGATGATGAAGAACATAATTATATAAAAGAAAAATCTCAGGAAAAGCATGAAATAATTGATAAAATATATAATGAAAAGCTGTCTGAAATATATGAAAATCAAGAAAAAGAAGATTTATGCTACGAACATGATATAATTATGGCATCTGAGTGGTATCAATACTATCAATACATGGTAAATGAAGCTAATCTAGTATTAGAGGGAGATAGTTGTACTTGTTTCAGTGTCGATAATCCTTTTGTTTCTTATTTCCAAGATTGGTATGCAACTAGGGATCGCTATTTAAAAAGTCTTCAAAATTTCTGCGGCTGTCAATTTTAGGTTAGGGAAAGTAGTCGAAACAACTATCTGATTTCCTCGTAATTGCTGAATATCATATTCTCCATTTGCTAGTGTGCAGATAGAGAGGGTAGGTTGTTTGGACTTCCCAATATGTCGAACACCTCCCAATCCAGCGTAGTCGGCAATCCAATATTCGGGAATGCCTAGATTCGCGTAGTCTTCAACTTTACGGGCATAATCATTTTGCCAGTTGCTACTCACAACTTCCGCTACAAATTTAATTGAACTGCCTAGTGTTAGAATTGATTGCTCGCTCCAAATTGGTTCTTTAGTAAGCTCATGGCGATCGATAACTGCCACATCAGGTCGAAATGCAGTCATTCCAATATTAGAAGGGCGAATAAGTCCTCGCTGAAGCACAAACCAAGGCAATCCCATTTGGTCGATCTGGACGCATACCTTGGTGGTAATAAAGGCTGCAACTTCTTCATGCAAGCCTGTTGGTTCCAAGTCAAATATATCTCCATCAATAAGTTCATAACGGTTATCGTCTCGATAACGGACGAGAAACTCGTCAAAGCTGAGTGCTTTCTGTTGAATTGATCGGTCGCTTGCGATCGCCATATATCAACTTAGCCAATTAATACATTCATTATATCGAAATATATAATGTTTTCATTTCGTGTTACCAGCGATTACTAGGTCGTGCTTTGCGATCGCCTCAACAATCATCTTCTCAATTTTGGGATTAGGCGATTCTTGCGGAGCGCTTCGCTATCGCCATTCCACCCAATAACAAATATTCTCGCATGATTTGATGTGTTTTAGGAGACGATCGCTAGTACAATTCGATCTACTAGTTCCGGTAGATTTCACTAATACTGAGTGCTGGGTAAAAATCCCCACTCTCTAGCTCTTAGCTAATCTCGCCACAAAGCAATTCCACCTAATAAACCAGTGATATTCGGAATGAGTTTGACGTTTAAGGGTAGCTCTAGATTTACCCTGACAGCTTCACCGCCGCCAATGTAAAGGTAATCATAATTGAACAGTCTTTGTAAAGAGGCGATCGCTTTATCTAAACGCTTATTCCATCTTTTATCACCAATTTTTTCTAACTCTGCCCTTCCCAGTTGTTCCTCATAGGTTTTACCTTTACGAAACTGATGATGTCCCATTTCCATATTTGGCACAAGTTTGCCATCTATAAATAAAGCTGAACCAAAACCTGTTCCCAAAGTAATTACCAATTCTAAACCTTTACCCGTTACTGCCCCAAAACCCTGCATATCAGCATCATTAATTACTCGTACAGGCTTGTTGAGACGTTGTGATAATGCAGTTTCTAAGTCAAAGCCAATCCAATCTCGATATAAATTAACTGCTGTTTCTGTGACTCCCTGACGCACTACACCAGGAAAACCCACGGAAACGCGATGAAATTCACCTTGATCTGCTGCTAACACTGCTATAGCATCTATGATCATTTCTGGTTTAGATGGTTGGGGTGTCTCTAAACGCATCCTTTTTGTTAAGGGATTTCCTGTAATATCTAAAACCAGTGCTTTAACCCCACTACCACCAATATCAACTGATAGGGTACGAATAGATTCATGATCTGCAACCATTGAGTTGTTTCCTTCTTACTGCTTGGTGTACTGGAGACTGAAGAGGCAGGGGAGCGGGGCGCAGGGAGCAAGGGGGAGTTACTTGAAACTTCCTGTTACTTAAAAATCATTCCTCTTCCCCCCTGCCCCCGTTCTTCTTCTCAAATCTCGTTAACATAAAAATGACGCGATAGTAGTAAGATGCACAGCTTTATTCCCCCAGAACGATTTTTTCCCTACCTGACTTGGACTGATATCCAGGCTATGCCGAATAAGGAAAATGTGGTAATCATTCAACCAGTGGGGGCGATTGAACAACATGGCCCTCATTTACCACTGATTGTTGATGCGGCTATTGGTGTAGGAGTTCTGGGAGCAGCCCTGAAAAAACTGGATGTTAGCATTCCCGCCTATGCTTTACCCACTCTCTATTATGGTAAATCTAATGAGCATTGGCATTTTCCCGGAACGATAACTTTAAGTACCGAAACCCTGACAGCAATCATTATGGAAATGGGTGAAAGTATTTATCGGGCTGGGTTTAGAAAATTGGTGTTGATGAATTCCCACGGCGGACAACCCCAAGTTATGCAAATGGTGGCACGGGATTTGCATATTAAATATGATGATTTTTTGGTGTTTCCTTTGTTTACTTGGCGTGTACCTCATATCACCAAAGAATTATTAACACCCAAGGAAGCAACTCAAGGAATGCACGCCGGAGATGCCGAAACTAGCATTATGTTGGCGATTTTGCCAGAACAGGTCAAAATGGATTTAGCTGTGGCTGAGTATCCCCCAGAACAAACACAAAGCACTTTATTGAGTTTAGAAGGTAAGTTACCTGTGTCTTGGGCAACGAGGGATGTGAGTAAAAGTGGCGTAATTGGCGACGCAACCACCGCAACGAAGGAAAAAGGCGATCGCATCCTCGAATCTGTTTCTAATGGTTGGGTACAAACTATTCAAGATATTTACGCTTTTCAACTACCCCAACCCCAGTCATAATTTCCAAAATATCTGCCTATAGCTCATTGAGATTTGTTAGTGTAGATATAGTACAAATAATTTTGAGGGTGTGTAGCTAAATCACAGCTACTGAGTGGCAAACTGTTAGTCAAGGTAACACTAAGAGATAATAGTTATGACGGCATTTGAACCAAAGAGCCTTCGTTCTTATAGCCAAGAGGATGTGCAGCGAATTCTCCAGTTAGCGATCGCTCGTCAAGCTGATGACCAAGATAAGGAATTTTCTTATGAGCAATTGTTAGAAATTGCGAAAGAGTTAGATATATCACCAGAGTCTCTAAATTTAGCAGAAGTTGACTGGCGATCGCAACATAGCGAAATGCAACAAAGACAAGCTTTTAACTCCTACCGGATAGGAAGATTTAAGAAACGTGTTGGTAATTATGCCATTATTAACAGTTTTTTCATGCTGCTAGATATCGTCGGTGGTGGTGGTCTTACTTGGTCGTTGTATTTTTTACTATTTTGCGGCTTGACATTAGGGCTAGATATCTGGAATACCTTTCAAACTAAAGGTGAGGAGTACGAAATGGCTTTTCACAAGTGGTATCGCAAACATCAAATCAAACAAACCATTAACACAGTTGTGACAAAGTGGTTTAAGGCATTACAAATTTAGTTGGTTGAAAGTGTGCTTTAGGAAACAATTTATGCTACAGCAAAGTGCTGAGTATAAAGCCAGTTCCTTCAAGGCTTTGAGCTACCAAAATTATTCTCATTTATGTGAAAACCTTTATAATTATTCATAAAAATCTCCAATACCGCAAAGCGGCAGTCAAAAATCAAAAATCAAAGAGCTTTTACGTTGTGCAGGCGATTTGTCGCTATGTGATACAGAAACACTATGCGATCGCATCTATTTACACCCTTGCAAAGCAGTCCACAAATAGTTACACTTTTTAAAACATTCTCATTTTTGTTTGGCAATTGCGTAGACGTTCCAAAGGTGGCTGACTAAAGGGTGGCAATTCTTAACTTCCAAACGTCTTACAGGCGTTGGCCTGGTTCTCAAAGAATCAGGGAGGGATTTTCCTTTGAAAAAATCTCTCGGCAGTTATACAGGCGATCGCTAACCCACAAACTCAAGCTACCGAACGGCTCAAAATATTGCCAAACTAGCTGCATAGTCTGATTTATCAAGACGAATTTGTGGTTAAATTCAAAATGCTGGCAATAAAAAAAACTCAGAGAGTTCACTGAATGGCGGTAAAGCAGTGCAGTAGGAGGATTAACCCCACCTAGAGAACTGTTCCGTCTCTCAGAATCTCGGTAAGAAAATTGCTTTGTAAACATAATTCATCGAGGAGGAGCGTAGTCGATGGGACTACCCTGGTACCGAGTACATACAGTCGTTCTGAATGATCCAGGTCGGTTGATTTCTGTACACTTGATGCACACAGCCTTAGTAGCAGGCTGGGCTGGTTCAATGGCACTGTACGAACTGGCTATTTATGACCCTAGTGATCCAGTTCTTAACCCCATGTGGCGGCAAGGAATGTTCGTCCTGCCCTTCATGTCACGTTTAGGTGTCACCGAATCTTGGGGTGGCTGGAGTGTTGTGACTGGTAACGCAACCAGCAATCCTGGTTTCTGGTCATTTGAAGGTGTAGCTGCGGCGCACATCGTGCTTTCTGGTTTATTATTCCTAGCTGCCGTATGGCACTGGGTTTACTGGGATTTGGAACTCTTTAGAGATCCTCGGACTGGTGAACCTGCACTAGACTTGCCAAAAATGTTTGGCATTCACCTGTTCTTATCTGGTTTACTTTGTTTTGGTTTTGGTGCTTTTCACCTCACCGGACTATTTGGCCCTGGTATGTGGGTTTCTGATGCCTACGGAATCACTGGTAGCATCCAACCAGTAGCACCAGAATGGGGTCCGGCTGGGTTCGACCCATTTAATCCTGGTGGCGTTGTTGCTCACCATATCGCCGCAGGCGTTGTTGGCATTATTGCTGGTTTATTCCACCTCACAGTTAGACCCCCCGAACGGCTATACAAAGCTTTACGGATGGGTAACATTGAAACCGTACTTTCTAGCAGTATCGCTGCGGTATTCTTCGCAGCCTTCATTGTTGCTGGTACGATGTGGTACGGTAACGCTACCACCCCGATTGAACTATTTGGCCCCACTCGTTATCAGTGGGATCAAAACTACTTCACTCAGGAAATTGAGCGTCGCGTCCAAACTAGCATCGCTGACGGTGCAACCCGTGCAGAAGCTTGGGCAGCAATTCCCGAAAAACTGGCTTTCTATGATTATGTCGGTAATAGTCCCGCTAAAGGTGGTCTATTCCGGACTGGGCCTATGGTTCAAGGTGATGGTATCGCCCAATCTTGGCAAGGTCATGCAGTATTCACAGATGCTAAAGGTAGAGAATTGACCGTTCGTCGTCTCCCCAACTTCTTTGAAACCTTTCCAGTCATCTTGACCGATGCTGATGGAGTTATCCGAGCTGATATTCCTTTCCGTCGGGCAGAATCGAAGTACAGTTTTGAACAAACTGGTGTCACAGTCAGCTTCTATGGCGGTGATCTCAATGGTCAAACCTTTACAGATCCAGCCGATGTGAAGAAATTTGCTCGTAAGGCTCAAGGTGGCGAAATCTTTGATTTTGACCGCGAAACCTTGAACTCTGACGGTGTATTCCGTACTAGTCCCAGAGGTTGGTTCACCTTTGGACACGCTGTATTTGCTCTGCTATTCTTCTTTGGTCATCTCTGGCATGGTTCTCGGACAATCTACCGAGACGTTTTTGCTGGTGTTGAAGCGGATCTAGAAGAACAAGTGGAATGGGGTCTGTTCCAGAAAGTGGGTGACAAATCTACCCGCCGGAAAGAAGCCCTGTAATTTTGGCAACTGGGGACTGGGAACTGGGGAATCATTTTTCTCATAACCCAATCCCCCAGAACTAATTTCATAGACTGATAAACTATCATTACTCGTTGGTTAGGCAGGAGCTTTTAATATGGAAAGCGTTGCATATATCTTGATTTTGGCTCTGGCCATAGGAGTTCTTTTCTTTGCGATCGCATTCCGCGAACCTCCCCGCATTCAAAAGAAAGAAGAAGAATAGACTGCTCTTACCAGAGATTAAAGGGCATCTAAACCTGTTATCCGCTGTTACCAATGGTGGTATCGGCGGATATCTACTTTTGTCAATACCTTTGAAGAGCGAAATTCCCAAAGTTAATTGATGAATAAATAAAAAATTTCCAGAATATGTGATACAATATTCTATCTGGAAGTTAATATGTGTTAATACTAGCTTTTCTGCGCTAGGATAAAAAAAAGATGTAGGTGTACCTCCCGCCTAGTGCCTTCGCATATACATCACGCCTATGCCACAACCCTTACGGAGACTAGAACCAGGAACAAATTAGCATGGTCAATCAGAACTTAACCGCTACAGAAATTGGATTCACTCACGAAGATTTCGCTGCTCTACTTGACAAGTATGATTATCACTTTAGCCCTGGGGATATTGTACCAGGAACAGTTTTCAGTATAGAGCCGCGCGGCGCTCTGATTGACATAGGGGCTAAAACAGCAGCCTACATACCCATACAAGAAATGTCTATTAACCGGGTCGATGCCCCGGCAGAAGTTTTACAATCAAACGAAACCAGAGAATTTTTCATCCTGACCGATGAAAACGAAGATGGTCAGCTCACCCTTTCCATTCGTCGCATTGAATATATGCGAGCTTGGGAACGTGTGCGGCAGTTACAAGCAGAAGATGCTACTGTTCGTTCCGGCGTGTTTGCTACTAACCGTGGTGGTGCATTAGTACGCATTGAAGGATTACGCGGCTTTATCCCCGGTTCTCACATTAGTACCCGCAAACCGAAGGAAGAATTGGTAGGCGAAGAACTGCCATTGAAATTCCTCGAAGTAGACGAAGAACGCAACCGCCTAGTTCTATCCCACCGTCGAGCGCTGGTTGAGCGTAAGATGAACCGCTTAGAAGTGGGAGAAGTGGTAATCGGTACAGTTCGTGGTATCAAACCCTACGGTGCATTTATTGATATCGGTGGTGTTAGCGGACTGCTGCACATTTCAGAAATTTCTCACGAGCATATTGATACACCTCACAGCGTTTTCAATGTCAATGACGAAGTTAAAGTCATGATCATTGATTTAGACGCAGAAAGGGGTCGGATTTCCTTGTCTACCAAGCAGTTGGAACCCGAACCAGGTGATATGATTAAGAACCGTGATTTGGTTTATGATAAAGCGGAAGAAATGGCAGCTAAGTATCGTGAACAGATGTTAGCTAAACAGCAAGGTATTACTGCTGCGCCTGCGGAAGCTGAAGAGGTTGTGGGTGCTGAAGAAGCGGTAGAAGCGACAACTCAGGAAGAAATCCCAGCAGCAACCGAGTCTCAAGAAGAAGTATCGGCTGTAGCTGTGACTGAAGAAGCTCCCGCAGCAAGTGAAGAAGTATCGGCTGTAGCTGTGACTGAAGAAGAAACCCCAGCAGCAACTGAGACTGAACAAGAAATTCCAGCGACTGTTGAACAGGAAGGTTGAGTAAAGCTCAATTTAAAATCGGTTATAGATAGGGTGATACTTCGCTAAATTTCATAAAAGCGACTGACAACCCTCAAATGAACGCTAATAAGCCTGTAGTTATTAAACTATGAATTAAAGAGGGGAACACCCTCTTTTTTTGTAGTGAATAGTTCAGAGTTATTTTGAATTTATGAAATGGGGTGCAATATTTTGGTAACTATTAAATGTAAAAACCTGAGCTTTTCCAATATCCAGGCCATTTTTTTTGACAAAAATGGTACATTAGAAGACTCTGAAGCTTACTTGCGATCGCTTGGACAAAAAAGTGCGCGGATGATAGACGCACAAATTCCCGGAATTGGCGAACCATTATTAATGGCCTTTGGCATCAATAGCGATACCCTAGACCCAGCAGGTTTAATCGCTGTCGCCAGTCGTCGGGAAACCGAAATTGCCGCAGCTGCATATATTGCCGAAACTGGGAGAGGATGGTTTGAATCTTTAAAAATAGCTCGTCAATCCTTAGACGAAGCTGAAAAATATTTGGGTACAACTCCTGCACCACTTTTTCCTGGTAGTTTGGATCTGTTAAAGTCCTTGTCAGCAGCAGGAATAAAACTCGGTATCATTTCCGCCGCAACCACAGCCGAAGTTAGTAACTTTGTAGTACGACACCAATTAACTGATTACATTCAGCTACAAAAAGGAGTGGATGACGGCCCCGGCAAACCAGATCCAGTATTGTTTTTACAGGCTTGTGAAGCCTTGGGGGTAGAACCAGGTAATACATTGATGGTAGGAGATGCTGTTGGTGATATGCAAATGGCTCGCAGTGCTAAAGCCGCAGGTTGTATTGGTATTACCTGGGTGGGTAAGTCAAATCATGTCCAAGGCGCTGATGTGGTGATTAATCAACTAGATGAAATTGTCATTGCTCATTAGTCCGTAATTACGAATTACGAACTACGAATTACGAATTATTTGGTCATTGGTGGTTTGGGGTACACTCTCTGTCACCACCGGCATTTTAATATCATATATTCATTAATATGTCAAGCTAAAATGCTATGATATGAATATCCGAGATTTTCACATTTGCTAGACAAGCCATGCAAAATACAGAAACAACCTTACCGCTTCGCCTGTGGACGGTTGAAGAATACCATCGGATGGCTGAGGCTGGGATTTTTGGTGTAGACGAGCGAGTGGAACTTCTAGAAGGAAAAATTATCTGGAAGATTGCTAAAGGAACAGCCCATCGGTCAGCAGTGGGGAGAACAGATAAGTTACTCAAAAATCAGTTAGGAAATCGCGCCTGGGTATCTATCCAAGACCCAATCAAGTTAAATGAACGATCTGAACCAGAACCGGATATTGCTGTAGTTAAAGTAGACCCTTTAGACTACGCAGATCACCACCCGACACCATCTGAAGTTTATCTGATTATTGAAGTAGCAAATAGTAGTTTGACACTAGACTGCGAGACTAAAGCCACAGCTTACTCCCAGGCAGGAATTACAGATTATTGGGTGCTAGATGTGATTAGCCGTCAATTGCACGTTTTTCGGGAACCGACTCAGGAAGGCTATAAAAGTGCCGTAATTTTGCCAGAAAATGCCACTATTTCACCCTTGGCGTTTCCCGATTTGCAAATTTTAATTTTAGAAATGCTACCACCAGTTAGATAATATTTTCCGTCAAATTAAGGGTGGTTTAACAAAAATTGTCAGCAAAACTGGCCCTAGTAAATAATGATGACTCAAACATAATAATCCAGCCGATGAACCTAAAAGTTCACGTTGTTGAGGGCTATAGAGTCTAATACCACGAGGAGAAATGGGCAGTACTTGCGGTGTTGTCTCTTGTTTCGTGGTGATGTCCACTAAGTAAAAATGCCCCCCAGGTGAAAGCACCCGCTCTACTTCTTTCAACACCTGTTGGGGTTCTAAATAGTGTAAGAAGCTGATAGTACTAAAAACAGCATCAAACTGACCTTCGCCAAAGGGCAGAGACTCCGCTTGACCTTCAAGATAAATTAGACGTGGGTGGTGAGAATTGCTCTGTCTTGCTATCCGCAACATATTAGATGATAAATCTAATCCCGTACCACATACATCAGAAAATTTAGTTGCCAAGCGATCAAGTAGTCTTCCAGTACCACAGCCCATATCAAGTATATTGGCTCGTTCTGGTAAATCTACATACTCTAGTAACCGCTTATGGATGGCTTGATAAATTACTGAAGGAAAAAGCCAATCGTAGCTAAATGCCCATTGGTCAAACAGGAGCTTTTTGTTACTGAGAAAATTAAAAATCATAAATACCCTCTACAAGCAATTAGTAAGTCTGCGTTTCAAAGCGTTTCGTGATCTTGATGATGAATGCGGCGGAGGTGTCACAACCTATAACTAAATTTGGATGGTATTTTTGGTAGCAGCTATCGGTAATTACAGGCTTACGGTTGTGACTTACTTAAATCTATACTAAGCTAAATCAACTTTAGTCTCAGCACGTTTCTAAAGTTTTATCAGTCTGTATTGTTGGTTAATTACCCTGCCCAAATCCTCAACATCATCTATGACGCACATCTTGTTAGTTGAAGATGAAGTAAAACTGGCGCGATTTATTGAATTGGAACTAAGTTATGAAGGCTATCAAGTTAGTGTGGCCTATGATGGATTAACTGCGCTCACCGCAGCGAGAGAATTAGATTTAGATTTAGTAATTTTAGATGGGATGCTGCCGGGTTTGTCAGGCTGGGAGACTTGTCGCCGCTTGCGAAGTACAGGTGAGCAAGTGCCAGTAATTTTATTAATTGCTCAAGATGAAGAGAGCGATGGGCAAAGCCCCGGTGAAGGCGATCGCATTGCCAGTTTAAATGCTGGTGCTGATGACTACATAGTCAAACCCTTTATTACTGAAGAATTATTAGCCAAGGTTCGCATCCACTTGCGAAAAAATCAGGAAGTAGACGTAACAGATATTTGACAATTTGCAAACTTAAGTTTAAATCGTTGCACGTGTATTCCAGGGATAACGGCAACAGGTAATAACACGCGATCGCATTTTAGAACAAGTTTGGGGCTATGGCTTTATTAATGATTCCAATATGATTCAAGTTCCCATCCGTTACTTACGCCTGAAGCTCGAAACCCATCACGAAAAGCGTCTCATTCCAACTGTGCATGGTGTTGGCTATGTTTTGTGTGAGTGAAATATCTCTAAATCCGCTACACTTTTGACAGGGCGTTGAGATTCACATAATCAATCCTTGGGATTGGCTTGGAACAATCAATAATGTCCAACATATCTATCTACGGCCATATTTAAAAAAGTAACTAACCACAAATCAACACTGATCAAAAAGATGAATTAAATAACATCCTCATCTAGTTTGTGACCTCACCCTGCTTTTTGCTGGCATCAAAGTTTTCCCCTCTTGTTACTCAGAACTGGGGATGAGAATGAAATTTTATATTTTATTCAATCTGCATTCCTCCATCTCTAGTGCTTCAAGATTTCGGGAATTATCCTGATTTGGGCAAAAACTCCTTTAAATAATGGTTAATTGTATTAAGATGCAAAAACTGGAATCTACACGACAACATACCAGACCCGGACTATGATTACCTATTCAACCTTACACTATAGTGGTGTTGGTTGCTGTTAACTTTTAACGCCCCAAAAATGTTAATAATCAGTTTATTTCTGGCTACGCTTTTTTTAGCTTATTCCAATGGAGCCAACGACAATTTTAAAGGTGTAGCGACACTATTTGGTAGCCGAACAACCAGTTACCAAACAGCAATTTTGTGGGGAAGTTTTACGACTTTTACTGGTGCAGTTACTGCGGTTTTCTGGACAGGCAAATTGGTAAAAAACTTTACTGGACAAGGGATATTTCCCAATGCGATCGCTAATGCGCCAGAAATTCATTTAGCAGTAGCGATTACCACCGGATTAACCGTGCTAGTTGCTGCCCTAAGCGGATTCCCCATTTCTACAACTCACAGTATCACAGGTGCGTTACTGGGTGCTGGATTAGTAGCTATTGGACTGAAAGTTAATTTTGCAGCTTTAGAGAAATTATTTCTTTTACCCCTATTTCTCAGTCCTATTATTGCTATTGGTTTGTCTGCAATAACTCAGAAGTTGTTGCACTACATCAATTCTAAATTAAACCTGCCACCCGATCAAAGAATAATTGATACTTGCCACTTTATCAGTTCAGGTATTATCAGTTTTAGTAGAGGATTTAATGATACGCCTAAAATTGCTTCACTCATTCTAATTATTGACTATTTTTCAGTTCAAGGAGGAATGCTGACAATAGCAATGGCAATGGGACTGGGTGGTTTACTAAACTCCCAAAAAATAGCACAAACTATGAGTCAAAAAATTACCGTTATGAATCATCATCAGGGACTATCTGCAAATATAGCAACTGGAATTTTGGTGATTGCATCTAATTATTTTGGACTTCCTGTTTCCATGACTCAAGTTTCTGTTAGTTCGATTTTTGGTGTGGGACTGATTGAGAAGCAAGCAAATACGCGTGTTTTTTATCAGATTTTATTTTCGTGGATTTTAACTTTACCTATTGCCACAATTATTAGTGGCATCATTTATAGATTATTACAATGAGTGAAATCAAAATTTCCAATTGGTTGTTTATTTCTGCCATGTTGTGCTATTAGATCATGACACTGCGCTGTACTTAAAATTCATAATTCCCTACCTAATTATCTTTAACTGTGGGAAGATGCGTCAGGCGGTTGCTTTAACTACGGGTCATACTAGCGTAATTGCATCAAAAAAAATTCTGTTACCAAAATTGTTACGAGTGTTCTGCCACTTTGGCATTAATTTATGATGGTACTTAGTTAAGCTCCTCACACTACACCAAAAGCCGTGCAACATAATGTTGTATGGCTTTTTATTTTTTTCCGTGTCAGTTTTGTTAAGTGCTGTAATGCCTTGTAGGTGTGGCTACGCTCAGAATGGTAGCGATTTAGCCTGTTTAAACCAAACTATGTTAAAAAAATAAAGACACCTAACACCCTAGACAAACTCAACTCCCGTTCAAGAATGTCTAAATTCTCTCATGACGCTTAGAAGTCACAAATATACACACAAAACCTCCAAAATCAAGTTATTGTGGATTAAATCTGTACAGGCAGGTACGCAATTGGATGAGGAAAAGAAAGTGAATTAGATTAGCCGTATTAGGTTAGAATCTCAATGCCAACTTAGTTATTGAGGATGATTTAGGATTTTTACACAGTTTTTACAATATTTGAGAAATTTTCGTTTAATTAAATCAATACTAAATTAGCCTTGAGATCCTGGTTTTTTGATCCCTACCACCAAGAGCCGAACATATCTGCCGCCGAACAAGCTTCCTGGCAATTCCAAGTTCGTGCCGCCACACCTGATGATTTAATTGGTATTGCCCACATTATTGCCGAAAGCTTTCACGGACATGATGGTTTCTGGGGATGGGCTTTTCCGCTACTACGTTTAGGTATTTACGAAGACCTCAAATATCGGTTGTTATCACCTGCACCCCATCATGTTTGTTTGGTTGCTATTGATACTAATGCTGCTTCAACTGATAATTTGGTCGGAACTGTGGAATTGGGTGTACGTTTTAGTGATTCTTGGATACAGGCGGGTACGAGTTTTCCTTATCTGTCTAATTTAGCTGTTCACCCCAAATACCGCAGGCGTGGTGTCGCGTCAGAGTTACTGATTAGCTGTGAAAAATTCTCTCATGAGTGGGGATTTCAAGATTTATACCTCCACGTCTTGGAAAATAACCATCAGGCACGACAACTTTATTTTAAGCTGGGATATAAGGTACATAAATTAGAATCTAAATGGAATACGTTTTTTTTCGGACGCTACCGCCAGGTATTGTTGCACAAACATCTGAGCATGAAAGTGGATTAAATTAGAGACTTCCAAATAAAAAAATATCCCATTTTTTTGAGAGCAGGGGAAGGAAAGGTCATTTTAGTTGCAGAAATTTGGATCAACTTTTTTGTGGAGTTCTATAGAAAAACTAACGGCAAACCTAACGCCCTAGCCCCCTTCCTGGTCAAAGAATGCCAAAAATTTATTAATTGCGCCTACATCAAGGGTTTGAAATCTGATTTCTGCAAATCCATACTTAATTTCAGCATCGCCAAAAGCAATTTTATTCTTTACTTAAAGAATTATAATTCAACGAAAAGCTTACTCTTCTTAAAGATTTTCTCTAGTGAGTTATTTACCTAGAAAATTGCTCAAATATATATAGCGTAGCTGAAGGGCAAATTTTCCACCCTTAAAATAAACAAGATGATAAAACAACCGTAAATTTACCATAAATTAAATTTCCAAACATCATCCGAACTTTGTATTAAAAAAGTTATCTTTATAAAAACTTTAAAAAAATTCGGTTGATCGTTGACCACAAATTCAACGAAATCCCATAGAATATGATTAATAATATTTACTGAGTAAATTCTGTTTTTTGTGTTTTATTTAAATTAAGCAGTAAGCTTTTGTTATCAAGAAGATTAAAAAAACATCCAAAGTATGATTGGACTTCAAGCAGGAATCTGTTTGAAGTGCATAAAATTGCCAAATTATCTGCAAGTTCGAGAAAACATGGATAGCGAAAGCTACCGACGCTATCAAGCTGCTATGGTATCAACTTATTACCCTGAAACTATTCTCGTGGACCATCTTTTCATGACAGATGGAACTGAGGAATCATACGCCTCAGAGATACTCACACTTGTGCATAGTGGAGAGGTTTTGGTTGTGAATAGCCGTAAGCGCAATGGTTTAATACTCTTTAAGCGCTATCATGCAGAATTTGCTGGGCCGGGTGCAGCAGTTGGCGGGAGTTATGATAGTGATTGTGAAAGGGTTATGCCCATAGGTAATTTGTCTTTATTAACTCCCGAATCTCATGAGGATCGTCAAAAGGCTTATTTAATTAGGCGACAATGGATTCGGTTAATCAGGCAGATAACAGAAAACCCGCTTCCTCAGCAGCGAGTCCAGAAAATTTTAGATCAATTTGAACAATATTTTCCATTATCAATTGTGACTCAAATGCCTGATATTGTATTTGCCCTTTTAGTAGGAGTATTGCCACAAACGGTAAGTATAGTCCGCCGTTTGGGCAATTAATTAAAATTCCAGATTTGCCAATGCAGCTTGTATTCTATTGAAGGTGCGGGTATTTTCGTCTGATGTACCGATAGTAATTCGCAATCCTCCACTAATTTCACGTACAAGAGTGCGAGAGGCTTTGAGTTCTTGGTGAAGAGTCTTTAAGGTAGCATTTTGTGGATCAGGGTTATTTGTTAACAGGCGCAGGAAGATAAAGTTAGCCGCACTTTTGGTGACTTTTAAGGCTGGATGCTGTGATAAAAGTTTTATAAGTTTTTCTCGTTCATTTAAGGTTGGGGAAATTGTTTCTAGTAGAAGTTGGCTATTTTGCATAGCAGCTAAGGCCGCAGCGATGGAAAAACTAGGAAGATTATAAGGTAAACGGACTTTTTCTAAGATAGCGATCGCTTGTGGATGAGCAACACAATAACCAACTCTTAGGGCTGCTAACCGGAAGGCTTTAGAAAAAGTTCTTAGCACTACCCAGTTAGGACGCTGTGCTAATTCACTAACTAAGGTAGTTTGGCTAAATTCAAAGTAAGCTTCATCAATTACCACCAAAATTTTTTCGCCTAAACTTTTTAACCATGACAATTCTGCCGTGGTGAGACTATTACCAGTTGGGGAATTAGGATGCACCACAAAAACTACCCGAATCGGGGGATTTTGAGTTTGTTCAATGGCAGATTGGGCAGCTTTTAAGTCAATTTCAAAATTATCTAGATTTCTTGCCACCGTTACCACCGGAATTCCCAAAGTTTTGGCCAAAATTCCATACATGGAGAAAGTGGGATTGGCGACTAAAATTGCACCTTCTCCTCCTAGACAGGTGGCGATTAATAATGAACGAATTAGTTCATCTGAACCATTGCCTATAGAAATATTGGTAGCAGTAAATACAGGTGAAGTGAGTGATGCTGACTCATTTACATATTTAGCGATCGCCTCCTTAAGTGTCTCATGTCCACCGTCAGGATAACGATTTGTTTCAATTACTTGCTGATATGTCCAAGCCAGCTTTTCTTTTAACTCTGGTGGCAAATCATAGGGGCTTTCGTTCGTATCCAACCGATCCAACTGCACGGGAATTGCTGCTGCTGTATCACTGCTGGGGTGGGGTTTATAAGCGTTAAATTGGGCTAAGTCTGAACGGATAAATGGAAGCATATTTTTAGTTATTGATCATTTCTTATCAAGGAAGTGTTTACTGACTTAATTTAGTTTAAAAACTTGTCTGAGTATTACTAAATATTCCTTTGGATAGAGAGATATATCAACTATAATCGGATTTTTGATAGATAAATTTATACTTCTGGATTTCTTAAAATGAACTCAATATGAAATGATAAGAGTGCAATTATGCCCGAAGAACAAAGACAAAAATCTCATAATCAAGAAACTACTCCCAGCGCTTCTGGTGGCTATCAAACTCCTGTTGAACCTGAAATCCGCAAGACTGGCAACGCTGCTGAAACTGAGGCTAGAAACAGTGCTAAACCTGAAGCACCAGGAGAAGATACTGTTGCAGGTAGTCCTAATCAGGGAACTGAATCGCGTTAATTTTTCTTAATGGCACTATTCCAAAGGCGATCGCCTGATTAATTACCCTGCAAGTGCGATCGCCTTTGTGACAAATTTAAATCACGGCTGCTTCATGTTGACAATCAAAAACTACCATGAACGAAGCATGAGGCGTTATTTGCATTAAATGTTGCATATAACCATCTGCATCAGAACGACTACGGAAACGAGCCACAATTTCCCGTTGTGTATCAGGAAGTAAACGAGCGATCGCCCATGAATTTAGACGTGCTTTATAGGCGATTGCTTGAGTAGCTGAATTGGCAGCTTTGTGGTCAGTATTGTGTGGCATGATTTATCTTAATTACGTGATTTTTGTTAAGAGCTTTACTGAGTTTTGTGCCAGGGGTGAGCTAATGCATTTTTTTATGTGCTGCCACCTTGTTATTCCATTATTCTGAGATTGTCAAGACTGTTTGCTGCATTTTAGACCAGCTAAGTTGAAATTTTTATTAGCTACAAACCCCAAACCTTTAATTTGCCACTAAACAAAGAATAAAAATAAATTTATCACCAGAATTCATTTTTGCTACTTAGTTCACTACATATCAGTAGCCCTAGTAAATATAGAGACAATTAATTTATGTCTCAAAAAATACTAATTACCTGCCAAAGAAAATATTGGCTTGCATCCAGTCAGATTACGAACTTCATAAATTAATTCATCTAAGTTTATCGGCTTGCAAATGTTATTTAAACAGAATAACAAATATGCTCAATTACCAATAATAATTTTGGCTTTCCTAGAGTGGTTATGATAATTTAATTAAATCTCTTGCTACACCAGGATTTTAAGCAAGTATGTAAGTATGAAATTTTCATATTTAGTCTGGGAGAGCCATTTTAATAGGACTTACGCAAAATTATGAAAAAACGTTCGCGTAGCGTGCGCGAAGCGCATACCGCAAAGGACACAAAGGACACGAAGTTAAGAGGGTTTCAGAGAGTTCTTGCGTAAGTCCTGTTTAATTAACCCGCCCTGACTTTGCTTATACTCAGCACTCAACTACGACGACGTTTTAATTCTGCTTCGATGGCTGCCACAACAGTTTCAATTACCTTAACTCTGGCATAGTATTTATCATTAGCGGCCACAATTGTCCAAGGAGCGGTGGGGGTGGTGGTGCGCTGAATCGCCTGATTTACGGCGACATCGTAATGATTCCACTTTTCCCGATTGCGCCAATCGTCATCGGTCAGCTTATACTGCTTAAAGGGATCATTTTGACGTTCTATAAAGCGCTGAAGTTGTTCCTCTGGGCTAATGTGTAGCCAAAATTTGACTAAAACATAGCCGGCACTGGTTAACTGAGCCTCAAATTCATTAATTTCTCGGTAGGCTCTGCGCCACTCAATTTCCGAAGCAAAGCCTTCCACACGCTCCACTAACACCCGTCCGTACCAGGAACGGTCAAAAACGCCAATTATCCCAGATGTAGGTAATCGTCGCCAAAATCGCCAGAGGTAATGATGGACTTTTTCTTCATCTGTGGGCGCAGCAAAGGGATGAACAAAGTAACTACGAGGATCAAGAATATCGGTCAGCCGTTTAATCGCCCCACCTTTACCGGCTGCGTCCCAGCCTTCAAACATTACCAGAACAGGAATTTGATGTTTGTGAATGTTTAATTGTAATTTGCGTAGTTTTATCTGTTCGTTGGCTAATTGCTCTTCGTAATCTTTTTCTGAAAGAGTCAAGGTCAAATCAGTTTGCGCCAGTAAATCTGATTCCGTGGTTTCTAATTCCATCTGTGGAGGTAAAGTCGGAACTAGAAGCTGAATTTTCAGCCGATCTAAAGCAGCAGTTAAGGTAGTAGCCAAGTGGGTGAGTACCTTCACCTGCGCCCACCGTTCCGAGTCAGCCTCAACTAAAGTCCAAGGTGCAACGCCGGTACTAGTTTGCACTAGCATCTCTTCTGCAAAGCTGGCGTAGCGGTCATAGTGTTTTGCTTGCTTCCAATCTGCTTTTCGCACCCGCCAAGCGGTTAATTCATCTTTGGCGTAGTCTTTTAAGCGACTTTTCAATTCTTTATGACTCAGATGTAACCAAAATTTAGCGATCGCAGCTCCATCATCCACCATTTGGCGCTCAAAGGAGTTAATTTGTCCCATGATGTTCAGGACAGTGGGAACCTGATCTGTTCCGACTCGTTCAAATAAGCGTTCTTCTAAAACATGAGTATACCAACTGTGATAGAAAAAGCTGATGTTACCTTGGGCGGGTAATTTTTCCCAGAATCGCCAGAGGAAAGGGTATTTGCGTTCTTCTTCGCTGGGTGGCCAAATAGGATGTACCTTAAATCCACGCGGGTCCATGTAAGAAACCATTTGCTTGACTAGCGCCCCCTTACCAGAAGCAGCCCATCCTTCTAAAACCACAATTACAGGTAATTTTTTATCCCAACAAGCATTTTGCAGTTCTCGTAGTTGATACATCAGCCTGTCGATTTCTGATTTATAGGTAGCTTTATCTAAAGAAAGTGTTAAATCTAGTGTATCCAGCATAGAAACTTTTTTATCTCCGTATTGCTGAATTATGGCATCATCCTGATATTTCTGGTTTTCAGAGAAATTAATATAGCAGCTTAAATCAGTTGTGTGAAAATCATCGCTGCTTACCCCCCCGCAGATATAAAAACTTTGTATCCTAAATTTAATAGGACTTAATATTTCTTTGAAAAACTTGTGCCAGAAGATTTTAGATTAATCGTTGATTTAGTTACAGTTCTCGCCGTCGCCGCCTGTGGTGGACTTTTAGCTTCACTTTTACGCCAACCCGTGCTATTAGGGTATCTCATCGGGGGAATGATTGTCGGGCCAGCCGGTCTGGGAGTAATTAAAGAAGTTATTCAAGTAGAAACTTTAGCTCAGTTTGGAGTCGCCTTTTTATTATTTGCTTTGGGGGTAGAATTTTCTTTTGCAGAACTTAAAAAAGTGAAAGCGATCGCTTTGGGAGGTGGTGGACTACAAATTGTCTTAACAATTGTGTTTACAGTTGTGGTGTGTGGAGTTACAGGTATTTGGGAAGATTTACCAGCTAAAGGTGTATTTTTAGGGTCAATTTTATCTTTATCTTCTACCGCCGTTGTCCTCAAGTGCTTAATGGAACGTAATGAAACAGAAACGCCCCACGGACAAGTGATGCTGGGGATTTTGGTAGTACAGGACTTAGCACTAGGATTAATGATTGCGGTATTACCAGCCCTGAATCAACCAGCAGAAACTATTGGAATTGCAGTTCTCACAGCATTACTGCGGCTGGCTTTATTTGCTGGGGGTGCAGTAGTAGCCGGAATTTGGCTAATCCCGCCTTTATTGCGAATCCTCGCCCGCACGGAAAGCCGGGAATTATTTTTATTAGGTGTAGTCACGCTGTGTTTAGGTATTGCTCTACTAACAGAACATTTGGGACTATCAATTGAAATGGGGGCATTTGTGGCTGGTTTAATGATATCAGAAGTGGAATATGCCGACCAAACATTAACTTATGTCGAACCACTACGAGATATTTTTGCTAGTTTATTTTTTGTCGCCATTGGGATGTTAATTGACCCGGTGTTTTTATGGAATAATCTGGAATTGATTTTGGTATTGGTAGCATTGGTATTTGTCGGTAAGTTTTTAATTATCACGCCTTTGGTGAAGCTGTTTCGCTATCCTTTGAAAACAGCTTTAATTGTTGGGTTAGGACTGGCACAAATTGGGGAATTTTCCTTTGTATTAGCTAGTGAAGGGCAGGCTTTAGGATTAGTTTCTCGCCGGGTCTATTTGCTAATTTTAGGAACCACAGCAGTTACACTCATGCTGACTCCCTTTGTGTTGCGGTTAGTCCCATTTTTATTTAATTTTGCCGAATCAATGCCCTGGCTACAACCATATTTAGAAGAAGTTTATCCCCGTGATGTTTCAGAAAATTTACCCTCAAAAAGTCATGTTGTTGTCTGCGGTTATGGGCGAGTGGGTAAGAATTTGGTGAAGTTGTTGCAACAGCATGATTTAGCTGTGGTAGTGATCGACCAATCTGAAACCAGGATACAGCAATTACGGGAGGAGGGAGTGCCTTATGTTTATGGAAATTGTGTGAGTTTTCACGTTTTGGAAACTGCGGGGGTAAATAATGCGAAGGGAATGGCGATCGCACTTCCTGATCCCATGAGTACCCGACTTTCGTTGAAACGAGCTTTAGAATTGTGTCCAGAACTAGATTTGGTTGTCCGTGCGACTCAAGATAAAAATATTGAATTACTGTATCAACTGGGGGCGAAGGAAGTCGTTCAACCAGAATTTGAAGCCAGCTTAGAAATGGCTAGTCATTTATTAACCAGCTTAGGATTTTCATCCTTTGTGGTGCAACAGGAAATGAAGCAAATTCGCAACGATCATTATTTAACATTACGACCAGAGCGATCGCCTAACGAAG